>CABRGT010000001.1 GCA_902470475.1 uncultured Porphyromonadaceae bacterium
TAATAATAAATTTGAATATAATGATTATTAATCATTTATCATTCGCTGCACAAAGATAACAATTATTAATATGACCAAAAAACATTCTCTCGAATTTTTTTCATAAATTTGCATATTCACCCGCGAATATTCCACCAGACACAATGCTGACTCGGGATAAATCCGATGAATCTATATATTATTAATCAACATTATCAGTATATAATAGTTATGATTATCATCAGCTGGAATATCAACGGATTAAAAAACAGATTTAGCGAAGTTAAGAAACTCGCTGAAATCTATGAGCCCGACTTTATATGTCTCCAAAAAGTAAGATGCAACAATGGCCGGGAACAATTTCAGATAGACGGCTACCAAGCCTTATATTCATCTGTTGATTCAGGCAATTGGAGCGGTGTCATTACCTATGCGAGAATTCCGGATGAAAATTCCCCGAACGTCCGGACTTTTGTTATGCCGCAACGAATCAACACTCCGGCTCTAAGTGATCAGGGACACTTACAGGTATTCCGATGCAAAAACTTTGCTCTTGTTAATGCCTATGTACCTTTTGCTAATGACAAGATAAAAGGCGCCCGAGAATACAGACGTGAATGGGACTATAAGTTCCGGCAATACATTCTGGAACTTTCCAAAGTGACTCATGTGGTAATTTGCGGTGACTTTAATGTTGTCCATACAATTAAAGACACATGCGAAAGTCATCTTGAACAAAACAGGCCTTGTTTTTCCAAATGGGAAAGGGATAGTTTCAATCTACTATTGGAAGAAGCCAACCTTGCAGACGCCTTCCGAGAAAAAAATCCCGACGAAATAATCCCCACCTACTATGGATACGATAGAAGCTCGAACGCTGGAAACCGTATTGATTATTTCATAATCAGTCGTGCCCTACTCTCCGGTGTCGTGTCTTCCGGCATTCTTTCTCAATTCGATTCCGGTCAGAGCATTCCGATCATACTTGACTTTGATCCTGACATTAAAAACGAGCCTACGTTAAATGTCAGATCAGATCAATATTCTGATCAAACCAGATATGCATGCAACAGCAATACATTCTCGGTCCGTGAGGCTGCCCGTTGGCTCGCCGCTATGGCGGCGAGCGATGGTGTTGTCTCTCCTTCAGAGCGAAAACTCCTAAAGGAATTTGCCGATGCATATGACATCGCCCCGGACTCACTTATCCGCATGGCTTATGCCATTGCGGGTCAGATTGATATTCCTGAAGTAGAATTCCGCAATCAATCAGAGATCAAAGGACGTAAGTTCGAGGAATTTATTGTCAGACTCACCGCTGACGATACACGGTTCAAACTCCTCAATTGGTCCAGCGATAAATATATTGACGGGATATATTCGCTTGACACCCTTATGCCGGATCTGCATATCCGTCATCGCCTCGATGCCGGAGTGGTTGAGTATTATGTCGAATGCAAGTATCGCTCATCTCTGCCGGATGGGATTCTTGATCTTACATCTCAGCTCGGCCGCTATCGCCGTATGGCGTCTGCTAAAAATAATTCGGAATTATTCATTGCTGTAGGAATCGGAGGAACACCTTCCGCTCCAGAAAAGCTTTACATAATCCCCAGCCGTATGATCAGGAAAGACTATGTGATACATATTGAGAACTTCTCCGGATGCCTGTGCTCCAACACGACAGACGGATTCCACAATTACATCAGCCACTATTACAACAAGCGGGTATTTAAAACTATTTGAATATATTATCTATATTACCATTCTTTTGCAATGAAAAAATTTTTATTAATCACTTTAGCTTTACCAATATTTAGCTGTATTGGTGCAGCTGCCGGTTTTTCTTCTTATAAAGGTGTCTGGAGTAGCGACAGTGCAGAAGCGGTTATTACCGATTCCATCTGTATATTCTATTGTCAGGACGATAGCATAATGACTGCATATCTTGATATTCCGACAGCCGGAATATCAAGTAAGACCATATTTGCGAAAGATGGGACAGTGACAACTTTATCCGACAACGCACCTTTAGATATTATAAAAACAGACCGGAATTTAATAATATCCGGAAAAACACTAAGAAAAGTAGAGGACGTCCATACAGTCCAACCTTACGAATTGCCGCAATGCAATTCAAAATCGGATATCGGAAGATGCCTGCAACTGTGGCGGCTTGGTGCCGGGTATGGTTTGTCCGACGATATGATATATTGTGAGGTAAATACTAACCGACACATGTTTGTTTATATGGTGAATCCGTCAATGATCTATATTCGTGCTGCCGCAACCCGAAACAACAATTTCGGCACATTGTTTTTTCAGAACATACGTATGATGAAAAACAATAATACAGGAGAGTATACCATGTATATTCAACCTCACAACTATACCTTCACGCGAGACGATATAGAGATTGATAACAATAAATTTCAACCTAACAGCTGTACCTTTGACCCGGACGGCGGCATCTATTGGTCATTCATATCTTCGGAGCCGGATTTGATTTTATTGAACGGTTGCGGAGAGACCTATCAGGTAAGACGTCATGATATTGAATCCGACATGGAATACTTTGAATATGTTCCCTATTCAGCCGATGATAGATTCATAAATCTCCGATAAAACATAAAGGACAAAATCACACCATAGCAAGTAAGTTAAACGAGGCCTGCCAAATCAATGGCAAGTCTCGTTTAGCTTATTGAATATTAGCAAATTAGGTGTTGCTAATGGATAAATGACTGAATGACAGACCAATATTGTCAAATGTTGAAATTTCTAAGCGGCAAGGGTAATGTCATCTAAACTCACCTAAACTTATCCCGGACTATAGCCTTCGTAATAGTAGGATTGATCAATGCCGTGGAATATTACGTCGCGGTTGTCGGTTTCTACAGTCAAGGCATCTTGAAGAAGGAAACGAAGTTCGAGGTCGTTGATAGGAGAGCGCTCCATTGCCTGCATATAAGCTTCACGCGTAATTTTACGCCAGTCTACGACTTTGCCAAGAGTGCGACGGAGCATCATGTCGAGCCAGATGCGCGTGACTCGACCGTTGCCTTCCATGAAAAGGATGCGCAATATTCATCTCGACATATTTGGCAACAATTTCTTCAAATGTAGTCTCAGGCATTTTTTCGATTGCCTCAAGAGCGGGAGCAAGATATAAAGCATTTACGAATCTGAAGCCTCCTTTCGAGATGTTGAGTCTGCGAATCTCTCCGGAAAAGGATAAAGGCCATCGAACAATGCACGATGAATGGCTTGAAGTCCGGCAGTAGTTCCAACTTCAATATCGTATACCATCCTTGAGGCAAACAATCCCTTAGCCTTTTCGATACTTAAGTGGTCTATCTCGTTCTGTGTCATTCTTTAATAAGTAAAAGAGAAGAGACTGTCTAACAACCAAAGTTAGGCAGTCTCAAGGGAAGATATGTCTTTATTTTTGTCTTAAATGAAAGAGCCGTGTAAGGTTATTGTTGAATGTATTGCTGAATTAGCGTATGCTTCACTATTCACGAATATCTTTCCGACCAAAGCAAAATGGCCAACTGCAAATCCGACGGCTCTACTCTGGAACTGCATAACGATTATATTGCGTTACTCGTTCTATAGCGGCTGAAGGAATTTAAAGATGCTTTCCTCCGGCGAATGCCGCAAGATACGCGACTGCTGTATCTTCCACGTCAACGACCTTGAAGCGTCAATAGCCGAAGAATGGTATTCACCGGGACTGATGTCAGCACTCCGCTCGGAAAACCTGCTCGGAGATCTGACAGAAAAGCGGAGTGAAATTATCCGGCAGATAAAAGCGCAGGTCGTGGGTTACCTGCGATCGGGGACGTTCAACTCGCGTAGGCTCGCGGACATTGAAATTACATCCGGCTGAACCCTGAATTTTTCAGCGAATGGCATCAGTCGAATACCGCGAAGCTGTTTGCGCCGCCGGTGTTCCGGAATGAAAAGAAGGTGAAGGGGTATTGGTTTTAAGCAAAATAAATGTTTGTATATTACGTTAATAATAAAAGAACAGATATTGCAAAATGAGAATTGACACATTAGTAAATAAACTTGAATCGCAAACGACTATTAATGTTGATAATAGAGATTCAGAGGGACGAGCCTTAATTACTTTTGAGACACCATATACTTGGAGTGATGGTGTAGAAGAATTAATTGCAATATGGGCGGAATATGACATTAACACAAAACAAATCAGCAAACTCCGTCTGTATGGTTCTAAGTTGCAACAAGTTTTAGGCTATACATATATACATCGGAATTATCTATGGTGTAAGGTAGATAACTATAATCCTGTCGGATTGGATTCTAATCCTCCATTTATTACAATTTTTCCGGAAGAAGATACAGATGATACGTCGATGATTGATAAGTACAATATGACCATTGACAGTCTATTGCTGCAATTTAATTATGGAGATTATGAGATTGTACGCAACGATATACCGGGCAAAATATTGGTGCAATTTAAGAAACCATACTTCTATATGGATTGCGATGATGGCATTATACAATTTTTATCAGTTTTCAATCCAGTAACCAAGGTAATTAAAAGCATCAAATTTTACGGAATGAATATGCGCACCATGCTTAAATATGTTCAAGAGCATGACTCATTCTTTTGGTGTCCTATTATCCATTATATCCAGGACGTCTATTGTTCGACACCGTCAATTACAATTATTACATCCTTATAGTTGTCTTTTGCTCATAGAGTGCTGTACCGTACTTTCGTAGTACATAAAGCATTTTATATATGCAGACAATCTCGATTAACTACATCGTGCCGCAGGGCGAGCTCGAGCTTTCCGATAAACAGCTCCGCTATGCTTATCAGCTTCTCGCCGATGAGTTCGCAACCGACGAAATAAAAACCGCATAGAATCCATCGGCCATTTGTTTTCTTACAACTACTTTAAGTGTTGCCATTTACATCAGATTTTGTGGTGTATGTTTTAGTGTATTCTCGGTGTATGCGGTCCTCTTTCCAGGTGTATGTTGAGGTGTATGCAAATCCAGTTAATTTGGTTCGTTTTCTGTTTCCAAGTGTACGCCCACCTAAGGACAGTTTAGGCTGTAACCTCCTTTTTATCGGAGTATTACAGCCAAATTATTTATGTGTTAGAACTATCGATTAGTCTTCTATGGCAGCCTGAGCCGCGATAATTTTGTAATATCATATCAGTCAGTTAGGTTTAACTGGTCAACAGTTGGTCAACTTAACTGAGATAGATATTGGTAAAATTCAGCTCTACCGGAGACAGCATCAATAAAGTTGTTCTGTTGGAATATATCTATGGTTAAAGATAAAAAGGCTTGAGCCTCTTTACAACCTTGGTTGACACTCAGCTGAAGCCATTTCCAAGATTCTTTTAAATCCTGATTAACTCCTAAACCTTGAAAATACATAACTGCTAATCCATATTGAGCTTCTGCACACCCCCATTCTGAGGCAACTATAAATAGGGGTAATGCTTGCTCATAATTCTTATTATATGGGGCCCAATAATATCTACCTAAATTGCAAGCAGCAATTTTATGGCCAAATTTAACAGATTCTTTAAGAATTTTGATTGCACTATCTTTATCATAGGACAACAGTCCGGTGCCCCAGTTACATAAGGCATCGCGTTCACCAGCTCTTGCTGCATCTTCTATAATTTTACGATGATTTACGACATTGTTTTCAAGCATATCTTCATGCTCAATCAAATCCATAAAATAAGAATCATTTTGCTGTTGTTCATTTTGAGCGTCTGCATAAGCCAACCAACTCCAATATTTGGCAATCGTACGATTGACCGGAGTTCCTTTGCCATTGGCATAAATCCAAGCCAACCTTGAATAAGCTGGATAACTGCCTAATTCTGCTGCTTTAATAAATAGCTTAAGACTATCAGTTATTTTGTCTTCTGATGGATAATCTCCTCTGTGTATAGCAATTGCTAAATTATAAATAGCATCTTTCTCTCCAAGTTTTGCAGTTTTCGCCAAGTAAGACAGCATTGTTTCCTTTAGTTCATAAGAATGGTACGTTCCGATATCCTTAATATCAATTAAATCATCTTCATTACAAGACTGCAATTCTTCAAGTACTGAATTCAGATACATCGCTATCGAATAAATAGCTTTCACATGCCCTAAATCAGCTGCCTTTTTGAGCACTTGCAAAACATTGTCATCATTAGGATTATTTTTGGCTTTTAGATATAATTCATCGGCTAAATAAGCGTTTTGCCCGCTTATCGAGATATCGTTTAAATATTTTTCTGCAGCCGTTCTGTCAAAATGTGAATTCTCAACAATTTGGCATTTTGTACTTTTATTACGATTAAATAAAAAACCGAATAAGCCCATGCTCTTTTAATTTTGAAATTAAATAAATCTATTCTGGATTATAGCCTTCGTAATAGTAGGATTGATCAATGCCGTGGAAGATTACGTCGCGGTTGTCGGTTTCTACAGTCAAGGCATCTTGAAGAAGGAAACGAAGTTCGAGGTCGTTGATAGGAGAGCGCTCCATTGCCTGCATATAAGCTTCACGCGTAATTTTACGCCAGTCTACGACTTTGCCAAGAGTGCGACGGAGCATCATGTCGAGCCAGATGCGCGTGACTCGACCGTTGCCTTCCATGAAAAGGATGCGCAATATTCATCTCGACATATTTGGCAACAATTTCTTCAAATGTAGTCTCAGGCATTTTTTCGATTGCCTCAAGAGCGGGAGCAAGATATAAAGCATTTACGAATCTGAAGCCTCCTTTCGAGATGTTGAGTCTGCGAATCTCTCCGGCAAAAGGATAAAGGTCATCGAACAATGCACGATGAATGGCTTGAAGTCCGGCAGTAGTTCCACCTTCAATATCGTATACCATCCTTGAGGCAAACAATTTCTTAGCCTTTTCGATACATAAGTGGTCTATCTCGTTCTGTGTCATTCTTTAATAAGTAAAAGAGAAAGGCAGGGATCAGTAATTGAGATCCCTGCCTTGTTAAATTTCTTATTTCAGACTAAGGGATTAGTCTTCGATGGCAGCTTGGGCCGCAGCTACGCGGGCGATGGGTACGCGGAACGGCGAGCAGCTGACGTAGTTCATGCCAAGCTTGGCACAGAACTTCACGGACGAGGGTTCGCCGCCATGTTCGCCGCAGATGCCTACCTTAAGCTCGGGGCGGGTCGAACGACCTTTCTTTACTCCCATTTCGACGAGCTGGCCGACGCCTTCCTGATCCAGGACTTCGAACGGATCGACCTTGATGATGCCGTGTTCCTTGTAATATTTGAGGAACTTGGGAGCATCGTCGCGCGAGAAACCGAATGTCATCTGAGTGAGGTCGTTGGTGCCGAACGAGAAGAATTCGGCTACGGTTGCGATCTCATCTGCAGTGAGGGCTGCCCGCGGAACCTCGATCATCGTACCTACGAGATAGGGAATCGAGCGACCTTTTTCGTCAAAGACCTTGGCAGCCGTTTCGTTGATCACGTTAGCCTGATGCTGGATTTCCTTGAGCGAGCCGACAAGCGGGATCATGATCTCGGGGTGAACATCGATACCACGTTCCTTGACTGCGAGAGCGGCCTCGATGATAGCACGGGTCTGCATCTCCGTGATTTCGGGATATGTGATGCCGAGGCGGCAGCCACGGTGACCGAGCATGGGGTTGAATTCTTCGAGAGCGTCGACCTTGGCCTTCACCTCGGCGAGAGAAATACCCATTTCATCGGCAAGTTCTTTCTGGGTGGCTGTCTGATGAGGTACGAATTCGTGCAACGGCGGATCGAGCAGACGGATTGTCACTCCAAATCCGTCCATAGCCTCGAAGATTCCTTCGAAGTCACCACGCTGCATGGGAAGCAGTTTGGCGAGAGCCAGACGACGGCCTTCCTCATCGGAAGCAAGAATCATCTCGCGGACGGCCTTGATACGGTCACCTTCGAAGAACATGTGCTCGGTACGGCACAGACCGATACCCTGTGCACCGAAGTTGCGGGCCTGACGGGCGTCGCGCGGAGTATCAGCATTGGTGCGGACAAGAGTCTTGGTGAACTTGGCTGCAAGATTCATAATTGCGCCGAAGTCGCCGCCGAGTTCGGGTTCGGTGGTGGGCACCTGACCGTCGTAAACTTCACCGGTGGAACCATTAAGAGAGATCCAGTCGCCTTCATTATAGGTCTTGCCGCCCATTTCTACGGTCTTGGCCTTGTAGTCGACCTTGATTTCGCCTGCACCTGATACACAGCACTTGCCCATACCACGGGCTACGACAGCAGCGTGCGATGTCATGCCGCCACGCATGGTGAGAATACCTTGAGCCACGGCCATGCCACGGAGGTCTTCGGGTGAGGTCTCGATACGGACAAGAACGACTTTGCGCTTCTTTTCAGCCCAGGCCTCTGCTTCTTCTGCTGAGAACACAACCTGACCGGCAGCTGCGCCGGGCGATGCGGGCAGACCCTTAGCCACGACAGTAGCGCGCTTAAGGGCCGACTTGTCGAATACCGGGTGGAGGAGCTCATCAAGCTTCTGAGGCTCCATGCGCAGAAGAGCTGTCTTTTCATCGATCTTGCCGTCGCGGAGCAGGTCCATGGCGATCTTCACCATCGCAGCGCCTGTGCGCTTGCCGTTACGGGTCTGGAGCATCCAGAGTTTTCCGTCCTGAATGGTGAATTCCATATCCTGCATGTCGCGGTAGTAGTCCTCGAGACGGTCAGCGATGGCGAAAAGTTCCTGAGCGCAGACAGGCATTGATTCCTCGAGCGAAGGATATTTGGCGGCACGTTCTTCCTCCGAGATACCCTGCAGGGCAGCCCAGCGGCGCGAACCTTCGATAGTGATCTGCTGGGGAGTGCGGATACCGGCCACAACATCCTCGCCCTGAGCGTTGATAAGGTATTCACCGTTGAAGATATTTTCGCCGGTGGCAGCATCGCGCGAGAAAGCCACACCGGTTGCGGAGTTATCACCCATGTTGCCATATACCATAGCCTGGACATTGACAGCGGTGCCCCACTCTTCGGGAATCTGGTTCATGCGGCGGTAGATGATGGCGCGTTCGTTCATCCAGCTGTCGAATACGGCGCAGATGCCGCCCCAGAGCTGTTCCCATGCACTGTCGGGGAAGTCCTTGCCGGTATATTCCTTTACAGCGCCCTTGAAGAGTTTAACCAAAGTCTTCAGGTCATCGACTGTGAGTTCGGTATCAAGTTTGATGCCCTTCTCGGCTTTCACCTTGTCCATGATTTCCTCGAAGGGATCGATGTCGGTCTTCGATTTGGGTTTCATGCCGAGAACGACGTCGCCGTACATCTGTACGAAGCGGCGGTAGCTGTCCCATGCAAAACGGGGATTGCCGCTTTTGGCGGCGAGAGATTCTACTGTGGCGTCGTTCATACCGAGGTTAAGCACGGTGTCCATCATGCCGGGCATCGAAGCGCGGGCACCCGAACGGACTGAAACGAGCAGCGGATTGGCAGGATTGTCGAATTCCTTACCCGTGAGGGCCTCAACGTGCTTGATAGCATTGTGTACGTCATCATTGAGACGCTTCACGACCTCATCTTTTCCGTACTGTGTGTATTCCGTACATACGTCGGTAGTAATGGTGAAGCCAGGAGGTACAGGCATGCCGAGAAGGTTCATCTCGGCAAGGTTTGCGCCCTTGCCGCCGAGAAGGTTTCTCATTTCGGCATTGCCTTCGGCCTTACCGTCACCAAACAAATAAACTCTTTTCATGTTGTGTGAAGTTGGTTATTTTGGGGTTTAGAATATATTTTAGTTATGCGGATCAAGCTCCGGGAGCCTAATCGATTGCAAATTTACAAATTTAACCGATAAAACGGAATATGATTTGGCTAAATTTTCAAAATTTTATTGTGGCTGATCGTTTTTCGGACGCCTGTGATGCGGCTTGCGCCGTTTCTTTTTCTGAGGCATCGACTGTCCTTGTGCATCGTCAGACATTGGTTTGTTGGCTGTATCGGCGGCATTTTGTTCTGCAACCTGTCCGGCCTGCGAAGACTTTGGCGTCCCCTGCCGGCGCTGTTTGTCGCGACGTGGCTTGCCGTGTCCGTCTGATTTGCGTCGACCTGATCCTTTATGGCCCGATCCGCGGTTTTCGTCCTTGCCGTCATAAGCGGGCAAATTGCCGAATTCCGACGGGATATCTTCAAGCCTCACCTCGTAACCGAGGAATTGCTCTATGAACTTGAATTTGCGACGGTCGCGCTCGCTGACGAAAGTGACGGCCTTGCCGTCGCTGTTTGCACGCGCCGTGCGGCCGATGCGGTGGACATAGTCCTCGGCCTCGCGCGGAACATCATAGTTGACAACCATCGTTATATCATCGATGTCTATGCCGCGGGCCACAATATCTGTCGCTACGAGAATATCGATGCGCCCTGCCCGGAAACTGTTCATTACCTCTTCGCGCTTGGGCTGATCAAGATCGCTGTGCATCTCTCCGGCTTTCCATCCGTCCTTCCGCAACTCTCGCGTAAGTTCCTTGACTTTCAGCTTCGAAGAAGCAAACACGATGACGCGCTGCGAATATGTCGTCTTGAACAGATGCTTAAGTATCGGCGTCTTCTGCGGCTCGTAACATACGACTTTCGACTGGTCGATCTTCTCCGTTGGTTTCGACACGGCAATCTTCACCTCTTCCGGATCATGCAGGATGTTTTTTGCAAGCTGCTGGATTTTGGCAGGCATGGTAGCCGAAAACATCAGAGTCTGACGCTGCCTGGGCAATTTGGTGGCAATCTGAAATATATCATCATAGAAGCCCATGTCAAGCATCCGGTCAGCCTCGTCAAGAACAAATACGCTGACTTTTGACAGATCGACATAACCCATCTTCATATGGGCCAGCAGACGGCCCGGAGTCGCGATGACAATGTCAGCACCCATCTTAAGCCCTTGCTGCTGACGCGCGAAATCCTTGCCGTCAGTGCCGCCGTGAATTGCCACGCTGCTGATCGGCAGAAAATATGAGAATCCCTGAAGCTGCCGGTCAATCTGCTGCGCAAGTTCATGAGTCGGCACCATCACAATGCACCGCACTGCGTCGCGAGGAGAGTCCTCGTGCGCCAGATTATTGATAATCGGCAGAAGATATGCGGCTGTCTTGCCAGTGCCGGTCTGCGCGCAGGCTATCAGATCCTTTCGGTCGAGAACCACTCCGATCGCTTTCTCCTGAATAGGCGTACATTCCGAGAAATTCATCGCATCAAGCGCGTCAAGCACATCATCATCAAGATCTAACTCATCAAATCTCATATAAAAGATAATTTAGTAGTTTAGAGGAAATAGAAAAACCGGCCACTGACCGACCCGGTGTCATTCGTCATCGCCTATGTCATCGAAATCGAAATCCCAGCCGGTATCCGACGCATACGTATCTGTAAAGCGTGCCAGTTCGCGGCCCTCGCGCTTGGTAGGACGCCCAAGCCCCTTGCGTCGGTCCACAAACCCCGATATTTTGACTACGTCGAGCAGGTCATACTGATCCTGCGGAGTAACATTTTCCAGATATTCAGGCACAAGCCGCGCGCCTAATCGGTTCTCTGTAAGCTGCTTCACGCGAAACGAATATGTCACCGGCGGCTTTCGCACATGAACGATATCACCGACATGCACTACGCGCGCCGGTTTCACCGGATTAATGTCTGAATTCAGCGTAATGCGTCCTTTCTTACAGGCGTCTGTCGCCACGGTGCGCGTCTTATATATACGCATCGCCCACAGCCATTTGTCTATACGAACTTCAGTCAGAGGCATCTCACTTGTTATTGAACTTACACATGGCATTCTGCGCACCGGCCAGCACATATTCGGCTACACACTGCGCTGCGATCTCCTCGCGTTCAGGCAATACAGCCACCTGCTCAGGAGTAAAGCGCCCCAGCACATAGTCTATCTGGCAGCCCCTTGCGAAATCATTGCCGATACCGAATTTCAGACGCGCATAGGCTTCAGTTCCCAGTTGGCGCGCTATATCTTTCAGTCCGTTATGGCCCGCATCGCTGCCGCGGGTCTTCAGTCTGATCGCTCCGAACGGAAGGGCAATATCATCGACAAGCACGAGTATATTCTCCACCGGAATGTTCTCTTTCACCATCCAGTAGCGTACAGCACTGCCGCTCAGATTCATATACGTCGATGGCTTCAGCAGCACGACCTGCTTGTTCTTGAGCCGTCCGCGTCCGATGTCGCCATAACGCTCGGTACTGAAAGAGATATTGGACGCCTTCGCGAAGGCGTCCAATATCATAAAACCGATGTTGTGACGGGTTCCGGCATATTCTGCGCCGATATTACCCAGACCAACAATAAGGTACTTCATTCAGCTGACGCCCGCTATATTATTTGGCGGCTGCAGCGGCTGCAGCGGCACCGCGAGCGGCACGTGTAAGCTGAACGGCGCAAACCACAGCGTTCTTGGCGTTTACAAGCTCAAGGTTTTCGAAGTGGAGATCGCCTACTGCCATAGTTTTACCCAGGCCGAGGTTATCCACATTGATAACAAGACGCTCCGGAATGTTGGTGTAAATAGCCTTCACTTTCAGCTTCTTCATCGAGAGGCTCAGCTTACCGCCGGCCTTGACACCCTCAGCGTGGCCTTCGAGCTTCACGGGAACCTCAACCACAACGGGCTTCTTCTCGTTGACCTCAAGCAGGTCTATGTGAAGAATATTGTCCTTTACAGGATCGAACTGAATGTCTTTCAGAACAGCCATGCGGGTTTCGCCGTTGATCTCGAGTTCGATAGCGAAGATGTCGGGAGTATAGACAAGCTTGCGCACTGCATCGTTGCTTACGATCAGGTCGGTGGTCACAAGACCTTTGCCGTTGCCGATCTCAACCAGCTTCTCGCCGGCTTTGAGTTCCTTGTTGTAGGGAAGTTCGACGATTTCACCGCCATTGAGAACTACCGGAATCAGATTCTGCTCGCGCAGGGCCTTTGTAGCCTTCTTGCCAAGCTCAACGCGGGGCTGAGCTGAAAGTTTGAATGTTTTCATTTCTTTAATAATAATGTGTTACTCAAAATTAAGACGCTTCTTAATTTCCCATCACACGGGATTGCTAAAAAGCGGTGCAAAGTTACTGATTTTTTATCAAACAGCCAATAACCCGCCATCAAATTTGAAAAATATTTGTTCGTATCAATTTTTATGCATAATTTTGCATCATCAAAAGCATCCCTGCGGTAGTAGCTCAGTTGGTAGAGCACTAGCTTCCCAAGCTGGGGGTCGCGGGTTCGAACCCCGTCTACCGCTCAACGATTTAACCCTCTTGAAAACAATAAGTTAGCATTGGTTTTCGAGAGGGTTTTCCCATTTTCAAGACAATTTTCCACATGACATTTCTTCAAATTTTTATTCCTTTTTGTCTAATTTTGTCCGATTTTGTTTAACTTTGCATCGAAATGTTTCGACAATGTTTCGACAAATAGTGTAAAATGGACTAAATTACGGAGCAAAATCATTAAACATCTTTAATATTTTATCGATAAATATTAACTTTCCAATACCTTTATACCATATATAACTATTTACCGCCCATCATCCGTGGCGGACAAACCGCAGAAGCTTTTTGTCTTTTTGTGTTTTTGTTTGTTCTGTCTTTGGTCGTTCGCAAAGTTTGTATTATCTTTGCAGCGTTAAACCGATGGAGAAAAGGCGGGGTTAAACCCTCTTTAATGCTTTAGCAACCTTTTAACCAGCGTTAGAAGAACTTAACCGTAATAGTTAGTATTCTTAAGCGCCAAACTCTAAAAATAAGTGTGCAGCTCATTTTTGAAATAGTTTGTCGGTTTAGCTTTTTCTTTCATCGGCCTCGAAGCATTTCCGCCACTCGCTAACATTGCGAGTGTGTTATATTTTTAGGGTTATTATTTTCAATGTTCTATCGTAAGGCGTCCCGTTTGGTCATTCCTTACACTACAAAGTTACGACTTATTTTACTGCATACCAACATTTTAAGCACAAAAAAAAATACGATTAAATCGCTCAAAATGATAAACTCGCCAAATCCTCGGATTAGGACTTGGCGAGTTCTTGATTTTTAGTTTGGGGCAAGCGAAAACTGAAAAGTGCTTTTTATATGCCCCGGCTCTCGATGTGGGGTGCTTTTAGGATCACATATTCCGGGACCTATGCCAATTTGAGAGGCCTCTCAATATTTAATGGCGTCAAAGATGCAGGTAGGTGCGGAGTGCATCGACATAGGCTTCGAAAGCCTGGCGGCCCAATGGAGTGATTGAACAGGTAGTGCGCGGGCGCTTCCCCGACATACCTTTTTCTACAGAGATGTACCCCGCCGAGGATAGCTTGTCGAGCTGCACGCTGAGATTGCCGGCCGTTGATTCTGTTTTCTCTTTGAGATATACAAAATCTGCTTCCTCAACATTCATGAGTATTGACACTACCGCGAGACGCAGCTGAGAGTGCAGGAGCGGATCGAGTTCTTTCATTTCTGCTTTTTGGCCTTACGATTAAGTATATGTCCGGGTATTACCATCATACATACAAATGCAGCCATGAACAGCGGCATAAACCAGACGGCATATAGCGTGACACCTCCCACGAGGCAGCAAAGTGTGAAAATACCTATGAGCATGCCGACCGCACCACCGGCCGTCATGGATGACTCACGGAATACTATCCCCTGGGCGATTTCGGCGAAAGGAACGATAATCAGCGCGAAAGCGAACCACGTAGGCCAGGCATCTACCCCGCCGAAGAGCATCAGGCCGAGGCAAATCGCAGTCATGGCGATGGCGCTGAACCCTACCACCGACCACATCTGCGAAGTGACACGGTCGGAATAGTTTTTCACACCGCGATCGGATTCCTCCCTGCGGGCCATGATCGGAGTGAGTGTGCCGCCGATTAGCCAGATGAGGAACCACAGCCAGTTCCACACCGGATTATGGGTCACGACGAGCATTATCCATACGAGCGCCGACACGCTCACGCATAAGTATCCCCACATCAACATGATATTGCCGTTGCCGATATAGCGGTCCTTGGTTCGTGCGATCATCGAGGTGATTACCTCAAGGCTTTCTTTCTCTGTAAGTTTTCGGTCTTCCATTTTTTGAAGATTTTTTAGATTTGACACTTGGTTTATTTTATAAACCATTTTGAGTTGAAAAAAGGGCGTTCGCGCGATTACGCCCCTCATCCGGCTGCAAAGTTAATTTAGTTTATGGTATAAACCAAATTTTCAGAGAAAATTCTTTTCATTTCTTTAAATTTTAACTTTTGTAGAATTTAAATCGTCTGAGAATATGAAAAGCAGCCACACCGATGAAAATAAATCCAATTTTGCCATGCACCGCACCTACCATGGAATGATCAGGCGTGACGAGCCAGCCTGCCGTACATATAAAAGCCGATAAAAGCATCAGAAATCCAAAGACCGTAAGCCACTTCATATCAGACGACTTCGATTTCCATAAACGCCGGATCCAGCCGTGCCACTGAAAATGAAGTTGCAGATGCCATATGATAAGCCCGAAGAAAGCCGCGCACAAAATAATATGAACCCAAATCAATAGAACGCTTGCTCCGGACAGCACCTCCAGCTGAATGCCCGAAGCGAGAGCGGCGAGAGTAATAATAAGCAACATCCAGTCGCACACTTTCAGTTTTGTCCGCCTATTGTTCGTCATAAAACTTATATTTCTGAAGATTGATATAAAATAATGTACAAAATTAGCTATAATTAGCTATAAACACTCTATTTTTTGATAATTTTGTAAAAAAATCACCCTATAATGAATAGCGACAAAGAGCTGGCACAGAAAAGGTGCCGATGGTGCGGCAATGATCCGCTGTATGTAAGATATCATGATGAAGAATGGGGACGACCTGCAACGGACGACCGCACACTTTTCGAATTTCTGACCCTGGAGAGCGCTCAGGCCGGCCTGGCCTGGATCACAATCCTGCGCAAGCGCGAAGGCTACCGCAAAGCTTTCCTCGACTTTGACTACAAACAGGTCGCGGAGATGACCGACGCTGACGAGGTCCGGCTCATGCTCTACAACGGAATAGTCCGTAACCGGCTGAAAATCCACAGCGCAATAACGAACGCCCGGATATTCGGCGATGTTGTGAGCGAATTCGGGTCGTTCTACAATTATATAATAGGCTTTTTCCCCGAACGCCGGCGAATCATAAACGATGTACCCGACGAAAGCGCCCTACCCGCCTCGACGCCTATATCCTATGCGATAAGCAAGGATATGAGGCGGCGCGGATTCAAATTTTTCGGTCCGACCGTGTGCTATGCCTTTCTGCAGGCAACAGGATTCATCGACGACCACCGCAACGATTGTATCTGCAAGTCGCTCAGTCGCTGAATTCAGAAAGCGCCGCCAGTATACGGCGCGTATACGACAGATCGGTCATAAGTTTCGTTATTCCGATAGCAAGGCCTATGGCAAGGCCGACGAAAGCTGAAATTATAATGGCGGCATCGCCGCTGTCGTAAAGCAGCGCCAGAAGAATCACGATTACAGGCAGTCCGAGAACTATGCAGGCGATCCTCGTCCTGATCTGATAATACCGTATCTTGGTTGCGCGAGTAACAGCCTGAAGCACCGGCATCGAGGCCAGACGGTATGCCTTGATGTATCTGAAAAGCCAGAAATTGATGGCGAAGCAAATCACTCCGAACAGAGAATATACTACCGACACCCACAAAGGCATAGACAGCACGTAATATAGCATCGGGGCAATAAGCGGCAGCAACAAAGCGATGATGCTGTAGTTGCGGACACGACGGGCGAACGCATCCTGCAACGACCCCGCCTTGGCTGTCGCCAGCTGTTCGGACAGCTGCCGATTGGCCTGGCGCAGACGATCATTGTCGACTTTCGTCCTGTTCCATATATCTTTCAGTTGTTCAATATCCTGCATATATCATTCTTGTTGAGAGGCCATTTTTGACAGTTTCTGCTTTGCGCGGGCAAGTCGGGTAGCTACATTAGTCTTCGACATACCCATGATAGCAGATATTTCTTCGTATGATTTCTCGTCAAGCCAAAGAGTTATCAGAGCTTTATCGATCGGATCAAGCTGAGCTATCAGCCGATACAGAAACGCGACATCTTCCGAACGGCTGTCCGGTGTGTCGGGTGCATCGAACTCCGGTGCTATGGAGACAATATTCAACTGATAGTTACGGTTTTTCCGGTGAAGGCTGATACACGTGTTCAGAGCCAGACGATAGATCCATGTCGACGGTTTTGCATCTCCGCGAAAAGAGTCGATTCCGTTCCAGAGATTGATCATCACCTCCTGGTACAGATCCGCAAAAGGCATTCCTGAATTCGCATAGATCGAGCACACTTTGGCAATGATGCCGCGATACTCGTCGGCAAGCGCGAGGAATCTCTGTTTCTTTTCTGCCTGATTTGCTTTCATACGTATCTAATATGTCGCGGCAGTTCCCAAAAAATCACAGCCGGAAGCAAAAAAATTATTTGAGACGGCTGATGGCCTCACGGATTTTTTCAAGATCGAGATATTTCGGGCCGCTGCCTCCGGCGAACGGTCGCGCGGCATCGCGGCGCCTCATGGATTCGTCACATGCTTTCGAACGCCAGTCAGGCCCTTCCGGGCCGAGGTCAGCGGGAATATCATTACCTTTAATTACATAGAGAGGTGCACATGGTGGATAGCCGAGTACGGTCCACATTGTCATTTCCTCAGTTTCATCGGCCGAGCATACGCCCTCGATTGCTATCGAGGCTGTGGTGATGTCACGCGGAATAAAATCACGGTCAGTCACATAGCGCTCGCCCTCGGCAAGATAATCATGCCCGGTCAGACTGTGATAATACGAACACGACAACCCGCGTACAAACAGTTCCGGATCTATCGAATCTGCTTTCCCGATCAGATGTTCCGCAGCATTATAGCGGATATAGCCGAAACCAGCCCCGGCCTCTCCCGTAACCGAGAAGTTTGTCCTCACTATATATCCGCGCGGATCATCGTCGACATCAAAGCGCGTCCAGGCATAATCATCCGTTTCGAAATATGCCGCGCCGCCTTCGGCGTCGATCACACCGAAATTGGCTTGCACGCCCATCGGCTTCGGCCATGCGTCGAGCAACGATTCGAAATCAGCCACCGTGCGGCAACGGGCGAGAGCCTCCGCCATCACCGCTCCCTCGCGGTCCTTGAATACAGCTGTATCTGGAGCAAGATTATATGATGCCGTATTCATTATGGCAAATCCGGCATCATTCATGCCCATCCAGGCCTCGGCAAGAAGCGAATCCCCTCCGTTGAAAAGGCCGATAAACCCATAGGTCGAATCAGTCGGCTCGACACGTGACAGGAAATTGTTGTCGGCACCGGTATCGCGGTTTTTCCACAATATGGGACGCCCTGTGGCCGAACGCGCGGCAGATACTATAGCCGATGTACACGCCTCGCAGATAAAACCCGCGAACGTCAGTATCAAGGCTGACAAGAAAATTCTTTTCATGATTCTGCAAAGATAACTATTTTATCGGGACTTGCACGGACGGTAATCCAAAAAAAATTCTGTGCGTTTTTTTCTTCGCGGAAAAAGTATTACTTTTGTTCTGCAATGCCGAGAATAGACCGTATAACCATCGACAAGATTATGGACGCGACAGACATCGTCGACGTCGTGGGAGACTTCGTATCGCTTAAGAAACGTGGAGCCAACCACTGGGGGTTGTGTCCGTTCCACAACGACCGCTCACCCTCGTTCTCGGTCAATGCCGCCAAAGGTATCTTCAAGTGTTTCAGTTGCGGCAAAGCCGGTTCAGCTGTCAGTTTCCTTATGGATCTCGAAGGTATGTCGTATGTCGAAGCCATCAGATGGCTTGCAAAGAAATACAATATCGAGATTCAGGAAAAAGAAATGACCGGCGCAGAGCGTCAGGCCGAGGCCGACCGTGAGTCGATGTACGCCGTCAATGACTTTGCCCTGACACATTTCGAAAAGAACCTGACCGGAACGGCCGACGGACGTGACATCGGACTGGCGTACTTCCGCGAACGCGGCATATCCGATGCGATGATCCGGAAATTCCATCTCGGCTATTCCATCGACCGCAGTGATGACCTCTACGATGCCGCCATACGTGCCGGTTTCAACGAGAAATTCCTCGTCGAGACCGGCCTATGCATAAAAAACGATTCCGGCCGTTGCTACGACCGTTTTCGCGGACGCGTCATATATCCGGTCCATTCGCTGTCAGGACGTGTCGTGGCGTTTGGCGGACGGACTCTGCGCAAGGAAAAGACTCTCGCAAAGTATGTCAACTCGCCCGAAAGCTCCATCTATTCAAAGAGCCGCGAGCTTTACGGCATGTATCAGGCCCGCTCGGCCATTGCCCGCAAGAAAAACTGTATACTTGTCGAAGGATACATGGACGTGATTTCCATGCATCAGGCCGGCGTCGAAAATGTGGTCGCATCCTCCGGAACGGCTCTGACCGAAGGGCAGGTAGCCATGATCAAGCGTTTCGCCGACAAAGTCACGCTGATGTACGACTCCGACGCAGCCGGCATCAAGGCCGCTCTGCGCGGCATCAACATGTTTGTGGCAGCCGGCATCGCGCTCAAGCTCGTGCTGCTGCCCGAAGGCGACGATCCCGACTCGTTCGCCCAGTCGCATACGTCCCACGAAGTAGAGAGCTACATGGCCGAACACGAACAGGATCTAATAGGTTTCAAGGCCGACATCCTGATGAAAGACTGCGGCAATGATCCGCACAGACGTTCGGAAGCCATCAAC
The DNA here is from genome assembly GCA_902470475.1 of uncultured Porphyromonadaceae bacterium. Taxonomy (GTDB): domain Bacteria; phylum Bacteroidota; class Bacteroidia; order Bacteroidales; family Muribaculaceae; genus CAG-873. The sequence goes on from CABRGT010000001.1 coordinate 19,794, forward strand.
GACATCCTGCAGACCATAGCCCTGATACCGGACGTTATCGAGCAGACGCTCTACATTGAAGAATGCGCACGCAAGGTCGGAGTCGATTCCTCGGCCCTGGCCGCTCAGGTAAAGGTAATCATAAGCCGTCAGCGCGAGACCGAATACAAGAAGCGCCAGCAACAGGAAGCCTCGCAGTCGATAAAAGACATCGTGACACGCGATGCGGCTGCCGCATCTGTCATACATCCTGCCCCTGTACAGCCGGATGCAAAGCCTGTATCGCCGGGAATCAAGTTCGCCGAGGAGGAAATCATACGCTACGCCATCAAGTACGGCACGTTCTATATGTGCGATGTATTCACTGACGACCGCCCCGACGAGCCGGTTCCGATGAACGTGATAGACTACATCGACAACGAGCTCAGTATAGATAATGTGACATTCTCCACACCGCTCTTCGCGCGCGCGTGGGCCATGGCCAGGGAACTGCGTCACACAGAATGGCCCGGCAGACATCAGGCGAAAATTGCTGAACTGGAGAATAGCCGCAGCCACGAACTGGAAGCCGGCCGCGAGTCCATCCGCAACAGCGCCTTCGACATGGAGACGATACGTAAGGCCGAAGAGAAGCTGACCGGCGAGGCCGACCGACATTATGAAGCGGCCGTCGACGAATTTGACACGGCTTTCATCCGCGACATGTTCGTGCGCTCAGATGACCGCGAACTCAACGACCTGGCCGTACGTCTTTGTGCGAATCCTGTGGTCCTTAGCAAGATGCATCCCAAAGTGAACCGTCGCGAAGAAATCTGCAGCAAACTTCCCATGGCAATATATGCGCTTAAAGGCGCATTGCTCAAGGATCGCATTAGCAGCCTCACGGCGCAGCTTGCCGTAGCATCGGCCGACGAAGCCGGCGATCTGCTCAGACAGATCATGGAGCTGAAAGAAGCCAGCATGGAATTTGACCGCTACAATGGCGAGATAGTCATAACCCCTTCGGCAAGACAATAAGGTCATGGCTCAACTTTATGCACAGGTCATAGTCCCGCGGCCACTCGACGCTTCGTTTACCTATCGTGTGCCAGAGCATCTTGCAGCAACGGCAGGAGTCGGATTCCGTGTGATCGTCCCTTTCGGCACCCGGCGCTTTGTGACCGGAATCATCGAAAGCCTGTCGCCGGTCAGACCCACCGACGTAGCCGCTGTAAAAGACATAGAAAGCGTACTTGACGACAGTCCTGTCATCGTGCATCCGCAGCTGAAACTATGGCACTGGATATCCGACTACTATATGTGCGCGCCGGGCGACGTAATGAAGGCCGCAATGCCTGGCGGTCTTAAAGTAGAAAGCGAGACGGTCGTCCAACTTGCCGAGGATATGGATCAGGAGTCTCTGACAGGCCTGTCACGCTCTCATATCGATATCATCGGACTTCTTAGAGAAGTCCCTTGCATATCAATCCGCGATCTCTCCAGAAAGACCGGTATCGCCAACGTCGCGCAGCACGTATCGAAACTTGTAGACAAAGGCATTGTGTCGGTTCACGAGAAACTTGTCAACCGTTACCGCCGTATCAAGGTTAAAATGATCGAGATAACCGTTCCCCGCAGCGACAGCGACGCGCTCGACAAGGCGTTCGACGCCGTGCGGCGCAGCAAAGGCCAGCAGGCGGCCCTGCTGAATCTCATCGCACTTTCGGGATTCAATTTATCGGCACAGAAGATCAGGCCTGTCACCCGCGACGAGTTACTCGACGCAGCGCCGGAAATCACGTGGGCCAACGTCCAGGCCCTTCAGGAGAAAGGTCTCGCTCACATTTTCAGCAAGGAAATATCCCGGTTTTCCGCACCGGAGGAATGCTCCGGACCGTACTCTTTTCCGCTCCCTGTTCTGTCCGACGCCCAGAAACGGGCGCTCGGCGAGATACACCGCTCGATGATCGAAAAGAACGTGACATTGCTCCACGGCGTCACATCCTCCGGGAAAACCGAGATTTACATACACCTCATAGATTATGTGCTGCGCCAGCGCCGTCAGGTACTGATGCTCGTGCCGGAGATAGCACTGACCACCCAGCTGACACGACGTCTGCAACGCGTATTCGGCAATAAGGTCAGAATCTATCATTCAAAATTCAGCGACAATGAACGTGTCGATATCTGGCGCGACATGCTCGCATGCCATGAACCATGTGTTGTAATAGGCGCGCGGTCCGCTGTCTTCCTGCCGTTCTCGTCGCTTGGACTTGTGATCGTGGACGAAGAGCACGATCCCAGCTATAAGCAGACGGATCCGGCTCCACGCTATAACGGGCGCGACACAGCCATAGTTCTTGCATCCCTGCACGGAGCAAAGACGCTGCTCGGCAGCGCCACGCCCTCGGTCGAGACATATTTCAAAGCAACAGAAGGCGGCAAATACGGACTTGTGACACTTTCAGAGCGGTTCGGCAACGCACAGCTCCCCGACATAGAGATCCGTGACCTGCGTAAGGAACGCCTTCAGGGCAATGTCGACAGCGTACTGACCAATTCGCTGATAGCCCAGGTCCGCAACCGTATCGCAGACGGGAAACAGGCCATCCTGTTCCACAACCGCCGCGGCTTCTCGCCAAGGGCTTGCTGCCGGATGTGCCAGTTCACTCCGAAATGCGACTTCTGCGACGTATCGCTCACATACCACAAACGCACCGACACGCTCGAATGTCACTACTGCGGCACAGTATATCCCGTTCCGAAAGTCTGCCCCGTGTGCCATGAGCCGACCATTGAGATCGAAGGATACGGCACGGAACGCATCGAAGACACTGTAGCAGGCTTTTTTCCTGAAGCCAGAGTGTTACGGATGGATCTCGACACCACACGCAACAAGGATGCCTACGCCAATATCATAGATGATTTCTCGCAGCATAAAGCCGACATTCTGGTAGGCACACAGATGGTCACCAAAGGTCTTGACTTCGCCAATGTCGGTATTGTCGGAGTGATCAACGCCGACAATATTCTCAATTTTCCCGACTTCCGATCGTCCGAACGTGCGTTCAACATGCTCGAACAGGTCGCAGGCCGTGCCGGACGCAGCGACGACACCCGCGGCACAGTCGTTATCCAGACATACACCCCGAAGCACCCCGTAATCGGATTCGTAGAGGCCCACGATTATCTCGGATTTTACAATTGGGAGATCGGACAGCGCCAAAAGATGCTCTATCCGCCGGCCGCACGGATTGTCAACATATACCTGAAACACCGCGACCGCGCTATAGTCGAGCGTTTTGCCCGGGAGTATACCGCACGCCTTAAAACCCTGCTCGGAGCAAGGGTCAACGGCCCCGTCGAACCGGCAGTAGAGCGGGTGTCATCGTTATACATCCGCCAGGTAATGCTCCGAATCGAGGCCGGAGCATCGGTACTGAAGGTCAAGCAGGTGCTTCGCGACGTCTATCTGGAATTCAACGCCGCCCCGGTAAAGAGCGGCGTCACTATCCACTACGACGTAGACCCGGTATAACAGCCCGGCTATTCCCCGCTGTATGCCGACTCGATAAGTACCGACGGATTGTTGTAGAAGTCCGGAGAAAGCAATTCGGCAAGGGTCATCTTGCTGTTTTGTTCGAGATATGCACATATAATGCGGTAACCGATATAGCGTCCGGCACGCCCCGGCACTTCCTGTCCCAGCGGCGATGTCGACGGCGCCGGACCGATCAGACGGTCAATTGTCTCGGCCGACGATGTGTAAAGCAGCTTGTTCTCGACTATCCGCCGCCATACGCTTTTCATATTGGCCTGAAACCAGTTCATCTGCTGTTCCGTATACCCGAGTGCTCCCGCAAGCGTAGCCTGTGGCACAAGTTTCATTTTCGCATACATCAGTGCGCCTTCATACAGCATCCTTGATAATGCCGTCGGATCTTTTCCGGGCACGTACGGATAAGCGACTGCCGTCAGAGCCTCGGCCAGATCATACGGGAGGTTTTCGGGATTCTTCTCGTACCTCTGGTACTCGGGCCATGGACCGTAGCCCGGATAATCGGAGCCAAGGTAGTGATTGAGCGCGATCAGGAGCACGGAGTCCACGAAAGCCATGCTCTTGCGGCTGCCCCACACCACAGCGGCGTACTTTCGTCGTGGAAAATCCAGGCCATTGGCATCCGCGTTGTATAATATGTTGCCCAGAGAGATCTCAAGTGCGGAAAGGTCGCTGTATACGCTGTCGACCGCCGGAGTAAAAATCCTCACCGGAGCAGACTTACTCCATCTGGCAAGTTCGTCGTCCGTCACAGAACTTATGTCATACAGCTTCAGCAGAGCTTTGATGCACACACTGTCATCGGCAATAAAATCATGGCGGGATGCCGAGTCCATCGAGTCAAAACGCAGCATCGGGTCATATAGATTGACGATCGGCGTAGGCTTTATATCGATCTTCGAGCAGCCTTGGCCTACAGCCGCCACAGCTGCAAGCACTACGGCACCATATAATATCTTTCTCATCTCTATCTGTTTTAATGGCAAAGTTACGCATCATTGCCCACATGGCGGCACACAAATAGAAAAATTGTGGCTGAATATTCATGATTTTTGGCAGATTGTGCAGATTTGTTCTGCACAATCAACGCTTATTTGCATTATTATGATTAAATTTGCAGTGAAATGAGACGATTTTTAACATACGTCATCACTTTGCTTCTCGGCATAATCCCATACCAACTGGCTTATGCCGAGGATAATCACACATTCACAATAGTCATTGACGCCGGCCATGGCGGCAAGGATTACGGATGCGAAGGCGACATCACGAACGAAAAGACTATCGTGCTCGATGTCGCAAAGCGACTCGGAAGCATGATCGCCAAAGAACATCCCGACGTAAAAATCATCTATACCCGTGACAAGGATGTGTTCGTGACACTCAGCGACCGCGCCGCTATTGCCAACAGGGCTCGGGCCGATCTGTTCATCTCGATACATGTCAACTCGATCGACCGCCGCACAAAAGGGCGTCGCAACGTGCACGGAGCATCGGTCTACACTCTCGGTCTTCACCGCACCGACGACAACCTCGCTGTAGCGATGCGCGAGAACAGTGTGATCGAACTTGAAAAAGACTATACCGAAATATATCAGGGCTTCGACCCCAATTCATCTGAATCATACATCATATTTGAACTCACCCAGAACCGGCATCAGCAAAACTCGATTGAAATAGCCGATGCTATCCGGGCGCAGCTTACCACAACAGCCGGCCGGGCCGACAAAGGTGTGCTTCAGTCAGGATTCCTTGTGCTCAGAGCCACATCAATGTCATCTGTGCTGGTCGAACTCGACTTTATCTGCAATCCTCAGGCCGAACGTTTTCTGGCTTCGGACAACGGCCGCGAACTGTGTGCCCGCTCTATCGCAAACGCATTCACGGATTATTATACCGGACACCGCCACAACGCAAATCAGGTATCGGCACCATCACCCGCTGCCGCCGCCCAGGACGCTACTCGGACATCCACGAACAATGCCCGGACTGACGGCGTTGTAACATATGCCGTACAGTTTCTGACTTCATCCCAGGCTCTGCCTGAGAATGACCCGAGACTTGACGGCATCGATGATATAAATGTATACTGCCACGACAACCTATACAAATATACAAGCGGATCCTTTACTACACTGTCAAAAGCAAAGAAAAGACTTAAACATATTAAAAAAAGATACCCCGAAGCGTTTATCATAAAGATGTGCAATGGTCAGCGCGTCAACTAATGACTTGACATTATGAACAAAATTTTCAAGAAAGAGATTCTTATCGGATTAATTGTTATCATCGCGATGGCTGTCCTTTTCGTCGGCATCGACTTCCTCAAAGGTGTCAATGTATTCAAGGCTGCCAACTACTACTATGCTACATATGACAATGTGGCCGGACTTGCCAAAAGCGCCCCTGTTACCATCAACGGCTTCAAGGTCGGCCTCGTCCGGGATATCAGATATGAATATAACAACCCCGGCCATATGCTCGTCGAACTCTCACTTGACCGCGAGCTCAAAATTCCCGCAGGCACTAAGGCTGTACTTACCACCGACCTGCTCGGTACGGCGAGCATCGCTCTTGAACTTGCCCCGCAGGGACGTTACCACGAAGTAGGCGACACTCTCATGGCTGTCGTACCCAAAGGTCTGATGGACAATGTCACCCAAGAGCTGCTGCCTCAGGTAGGCAACATATTCCCGAAAGTCGACACATTACTCACATCGGTCAATACCCTCGTCGGCGATCCCGCACTGCTCAGCTCCGTACAGCGCCTCAATGACATCACTTCGAACCTCGAACGCGCCACACGTCAGCTCAACTCGCTGCTGGCCACTCTGCCGCCCATATCGGCCAACATAAATACAATCACAACCGATCTGACGACTACCACCGCAAACATAGCCGAAATCACGACCGACATAAACAACGTGCCTGTCGACTCAATCGCCAATAATATCAAACAGCTTACCGACAATCTCCGCCTGCTTTCGGATCAGCTCAACGACCCGAATTCATCACTCGGAATGCTCACTCGCGATCCACAGCTCTACAACAACCTGAATTCGGCTGTCGCCAATCTCGACTCACTCTTCGTTGACATAAAGCGTAACCCCAAACGTTATATCAGCATCAAACTGCTGTGATTTCACAGCTCACTCCAACAGGCGCCGGAATGCCGTTTGCAGACGCATTTCGGCGCTTATTTTAACTAATTTAAAATAGAGTCCGTTTACATAAACAACATTGCTGCGACACACCTGTCGTTATTAATGCCACTGATTTATACATATACCGTATTAAAATCAATCAAAATTCGCCATCATAATAACATAACTATATTACTATATATTAGATTGTTATTATATATTATATGAAGTGATAATTTAAACCAATATGCCGTCCGTATTATAATCATCTAATTCTTACAGCATTGAATCACTTACAATAAAAACAAATAAAAATCGAGTTGTTTTTTGAATAAATTATTCTGAAATTTGTATCAGCTAAATAACCAACCTTGAATGTCAAACTCCAAAAATCACATCGAGCTATGGGATCAATGCCGCGACTTTCTGCGCGACATTCTGCCGCCGCAACAATTCACTGCGTGGTTCGGCTCAGTGACCTCATTCAGCTTCGAGAATAACGAGCTGCGCATCGTGGTCCCCTCCCCGTTCGTGGCAGAACAACTGGAGCAAAGATTCAAGGTTCAGCTCAATGCCGCGATCCGGAAAGTATACGGCGACAATGTCGTGCTGTTCTATCGTTACAACACGATTAACAATATACCGGATACCACCGTCAGCGAACGCTCTGCTGAGATGTCGCCTGTCATTATCCGCAACAGCGCGGCCCCGGCAGCCAATCCGTTCATCAGCGAGACACCCAAGGTTTTCGACACACAGCTCAATCCCCGCTATAACTTCGAAAACTATTGTACCGGAGAAAGCAATCTTCTGGCACGTACAATCTCGGAAGCTATAGCCAACGATCCGACAAACAAGACATTCAACCCGCTGTTTATTTTCGGACCGACCGGTGTCGGAAAGACTCATCTGATACAGGCCGTCGGCATACGTATAAAGGAACGGAATCCGCAGGCAAAAGTACTATACGTCACTGCACGTCTTTTCCAAAGCCAATATACCGCTGCCAACAGCAAAGGTCAGATCAACAACTTCTTCCACTTCTATCACGGCATCGACACACTCATTATTGATGACGTGCAGGATCTGGCCGGAAAATCCGAGACACAGAACACTTTCTTCCACATCTTCAATCAGCTGCATCAGAACAACCGGCAGATCATCATGTCCAGCGACTGCCCGCCGTCGGAAATGGATGGTTTCGAGGCCCGTCTGCTTTCCCGCTTCAAATGGGGTGCTTCAGCTGAGCTATACAAACCCGACTACGACCTCCGGCGTCGCGTTCTGATCAAGAAAGCCGAACAGGATGGTCTGGACCTTCCTCAGGAAGTGATAGACTATGTGGCGGAAAATGTAACCGATTCCATTCGCGAACTCGAAGGCGTCGTAGCCTCGCTGGTCGCACACGCCACGCTACTCAATTGTCCGATCACTCTGCAGTTGGCACATACCGTTGTTGCCAACGCCATTCGGATACGTCGCCGTCAGGTCAACTTCGAGATGGTCACACAGGCTGTAGCCACATTTTTCAAGATTGAGGCTGATACACTGTTCACCAAAAGCCGTAAACGCGAGATATCCGACGCACGGCAGATTGTAATGTATCTTGCAAAGAAACTGGCAAGCATGTCGCTCAAAAATATCGGCACAAAGCTTGGTCGCACCCACGCCACAGTGATTTACGCATGCCGTAATATCGAAGAACGCATGCCCATCGATAAGGATCTCCGCTCTGCGATTGACTCCATCAAGGAACTTATCGAAAAAAACTAAGCCATAACCCTCCATTTTTAGGCAAAAGTTCCAAAACTTGTTTTATAACATATAAAATAATTTGGCCACGTGCTTAAAAATGTGGAAATTTGTAACGCAAACCTAAAAACAATCTTTTTTACCTTAGAAATTGTACCTATTGGAAACCCTTAAAAAGGAACTGCGTGACGCAGTTCCTTTTTATTTATAACCGATTTTCCGGCAATAAAAAATACGGCGTCCGGATTTGATCCGGACGCCGCCTTTATGAATTGTAATCCTGATTATTTGTTAATGTAATAATCGAGCTGGGCTACGTCGAATGTGCGGATAAACTCTGCATGACGGGTAACTTCAGCAGCTGCAAGATTCACGTATACGTGGAGAGATTTTGTGAAGTCATCATTGCGGTTAGCATCGTCGAGCAGCAGATACGACATGACTATGTTGCCGGCCATTTCTACAAGACGACGGGCCATGAAGTCAGCATACTGGGGATTATCCACGCCGGTCACGGCAGCGACTGCGCTCTCGTACATCTCAACCAGTACGGCGATGCGGTCCTTGACGGCCTGCAGTTCGGGCTTGACCTCGCGAGCTGCGTAAGATTCCATCAGCGAGCGATATGTGCCGGTAGTTACGTGGCGGATAGCTGCTACAACCTGGAGCTGCGTCGTGCCTTCATAGATAGAAGTGATGCGTGCGTCGCGATAGAGGCGTTCGCAGGCGTAATCTTTCATGAAACCCGAACCGCCGTGTACCTGGATGCAGTCATAGGCATTCTGATTGCAGTATTCACTGCCCATACCCTTGGCCATGGGAGTGAGGGCGTCGGCCAGCTTGTTGTAGGCCTTGGCTTCCTGACGTTCTTCAGGAGTGAGCTTACGCTCGCGGGCGATATCGTCGTATGCCTTGTAAAGATCGACATAGCGGGCGCATTCGTAGAGCAGTGAGCGCGATGCGTCAAGTTTGGCCTTCATTACGGCGATCATCTCCGACACTGCCGGGAATTCGATGATAGCCTTGCCGAACTGCTTGCGGTCGCGTGCATACGCGAGGGCTTCGCGATAGGCCAGCTCGCTCACGCCTACGCTCTGGGCGGCTATGCCGAGACGGGCACCGTTCATCAGAGCCATCACGTACTTGATCAGACCCATACGGCGCGAACCGCAAAGTTCCGCGGGAGCGTTCTTATATACGAGTTCGCATGTGGGCGAGCCTTTGATACCCATCTTATTCTCGATGCGGCGTACGTTCACGCCACCGTTGCGCTTGTCGTAGATGAACATCGACAGGCCGCGGCCGTCCTTGGTTCCGTCCTCCGAGCGGGCAAGCACCAGATGGATGTCGGAATCACCGTTGGTGATGAAGCGTTTCACACCGTTGAGCACCCACGAGCCGTCCTCCTTCTGAGTAGCCTTGAGCATGACGGACTGAAGGTCTGAACCTGCGTCGGGTTCGGTAAGGTCCATCGACATGGGCTCGCCGGCGCAGACACGGGGAATGAAGCGTGCACGCTGATCGTCGTCGCCGAATTCATATAGAGTTTCGGCGCAGTCCTGCAGGCCCCAGAGATTCTCGAAGCCTGTATCGGCACGGCTCACGATGTCCGCAGCCATGATATAGGGCGTGATGGGGAAGTTAAGGCCGCCGAAGCGACGGGGCATCGCCATGCCCATCAGGCCTGCCTGACGGCAGACTTCGAGATTCTTCACCGTAGCGTCGGCATAATGTGCGCGGCCGTTGGAACACGATGCTCCCTGATGGTCGACAGCCTCGGCATTCTCTGCGATAACGTTGCCGCACAGGTCTCCGACTACATCGAGCACGCGCTCGTAGTTGTCCATGGCGTCCTCATAGTTCAGGGGAGCATAGTCAAACTTGTCAGCTTCTGTAAAGTTGCGCTCTTTGAGCTCAACGATCTTGCGCATCGCCGGATGGTTGAGATGGTGGCGCAGATCGGGATTGTCTGTATAGAAATTAGCCATGGCTATTACTTGGAGTTCTTCTTGTAATACTTGATGAGTTTCGGCACCACGTCTTCGATGTTGCCTGTGATCACGTAGTCGGCGATGGTATTGATCGGCGCGTTGGGATCGTTGTTGATGGAGATGATGATCGAGCTCTCCTGCATGCCGGCGATATGCTGGATCTGGCCGGATATACCGCACGCGATGTAGAGTTTCGGACGAACAGTCACACCGGTCTGACCGATCTGACGTTCATGCTCGATGAATCCGGCGTCGACAGCGGCACGCGAGGCACCTACTTCGGCTCCGAGAGTATTGGCGAGGTCGAAAAGGAGTTGGAAGTTTTCTTTCGAACCTACGCCGTAGCCGCCGGCCACGATGATGGGCGAGTTCTTGATGTTGACCTTAGATTTGGCGATCTGGCGGTCGATGATTTCGACAACAAAGTCCTCGTCGCTTACATATTTTTTCGGATCGAGGTTGATTACCTCACCCTTGTGTTCGCTGTTGAAGATTTCTTTCTTCATCACACCCTCACGCACAGTCGCCATCTGCGGACGGCATTCGGGATTGACGATCGTGGCAACGATATTGCCGCCGAAAGCCGGACGGATCTGATAGAGCAGGTTGCTGTATTCCTTCTTGGTCTTGGCATCGGTATGGTCGCCGATTTCCAGAGCCGTACAGTCGGCCGTAAGACCCGAGTGAAGGGCCGATGACACGCGGGGACCGAGGTCGCGGCCGATGCAGGTGGCACCCATAAGGGCTATCTGAGGCTTGATCTCCTTGAACAGATTGATCAGGACGGCTGCATGCGGATTCGATGTATAGGGATAGAGACGCTTGTCATCCACCTTGTATACGGTGTCGGCGCCATAAGGAAAAATCTGTTTCTCGACATCCTTGAGATCCGATCCGATGACTAAGGCTTCGAGCTTCACGCCGAGGCGGTCGGCAAGCTTGCGGCCCTTGGTAAGCAGTTCGAGCGAAACGTCAGCCACACGGCCATCCTCGATCTCGCAGTAAACTATAAGATTGTTGTTATCTGTCATAGTCTTTAATATTATTCGGCGTGATGCGTTGATTAGCCGATTGTGTGGTTTTCGATGAGTTCTTTGATGAGTTCTTCGATCTGGCCGTCGTTGTCATCGAGGTGACGGGCGTCCTTGGCAGTGAAGACCACGTTCTCGACAGTCTTCACCTTCGTGGGCGAGCCGGGGAAACCGATCTGCTCGGGATCGGCCTCTACGAATGCAGCACCCCACTCTTTCAGCTGAAGATCGGGACGGGCGTCGACGAAAGCCTGCTGCTCCTCTGTCAGAGCGGCTTTTTCGCTGGGCGATACGGCACGCTTGAATTTCATCAGGCGCTTTGCATTGCGGGGACGGCAGTCTGCAGCCGAACCGTTGACGGTCACCACGCAGGGCAGCGGGGCCACGACAGTCTCGATACCATGCTCAAGACGACGCTTTACGGTGACTTTGCCGTCCTTGAGATCGACAATTTCTTCTGCATACGTCACCTGCGGAATACCGAGTTTCTCAGCGATCTGAGGGCCGACCTGAGCCGTGTCGCCGTCGATGGCCTGACGGCCGCCGAGGATGATGTCATAGTTGCCGATCTTTCTGACAGCCTGTGCCAGTGAATACGAGGTAGCCAGTGTGTCGGCACCGCCAAGGGCACGGTCAGTCAAAACGATGCCGCCGTCAGCTCCGCGATACATTGCTTCACGGATAACCTCGGCGGCTTTGGGAAGACCCATGGTCAGCATCGTGACGGTGGATCCGGGATTGGCGTCTTTCAGGCGAAGCGCCTGTTCGAGCGCGTTTAGGTCTTCAGGGTTAAAGATTGCAGGCAAGGCGGCACGGTTGATTGTTCCGTCGGCCTTCATAGCATCTTTGCCTACATTGCGGGTGTCGGGCACCTGCTTAGCAAGCACAATGATGTTTAAACTCATAATTATCAGATTATTAGTTATAATTACTTTCTTCTGCAAGGATACGGCCGGATAAATCGGCGTATTTTTGTACTGCAAAGTTAACAATTTATTGCATTCCGCACAATTTATCTAACAAAAACTAATATTAAAGAAAGTAAAAGAGGCTGTCGCGTAGCGTAATAGACGTACCGGGCCACGCCATGGTCCGGCATCAATTCACAGAAATCGCCCGCAAGGCGGCAAGCCGTCCCTGCGGGCGATTTTTTTGTTGAAAACCGATGTTCTCAGGCCTTCACCTTGTCAACGATAGCCTTGAAAGCGGCGGGGTTGTTCAGGGCGAGGTCAGCGAGGACTTTGCGGTTGATTTCGATTCCTGCCTTGTGGAGCAGACCCATGAGCTTCGAGTAACTCAGATCGTGCTGACGGGCTGCGGCATTGATGCGCTGAATCCAGAGGGCGCGGAAGTTGCCTTTTTTGTCCTTACGGTCACGGTAAGCGTAGGTAAGACCTTTTTCCCAAGTGTTCTTGGCAACGGTCCACACATTACGGCGGCAGCCAAAGTAGCCGCGGGTAAGTTTAAGAATTTTTTTACGACGTGCACGTGAGGCAACGTGGTTGACTGATCTAGGCATTTTATTTTTGCGTTGTGAATGTCAGCGGCCTTCGCTCGCGCTTGGCTCTTAGTGGCTGTACATTCGGTTAATAAAAATGATTATAAACTCGCGATTAAAAATCTACGGAAAAGTTGCTTCTTCAGCGTTTCTGATTATTTGAGAGCAAGGAGAGCCTTGACGTTCTTCTCGTCCACACGCGCGATCAGAGCGAAGTGGTCGAGATTACGCTTCTGCTTCTTGGTCTTCTTGGTCAGAATGTGGCTGTGGTAAGCGTGTTTTCTTTTGATTTTTCCTGATCCGGTAAGAGCGAATCTTTTTTTGGCACCGGAATTAGTTTTAATCTTCGGCATTTTGTTTGTTATTAATTGGAGTTATATAATATGTGTCAGCTCGTGACACCTTTTTTCATTTTTTCTTGGGCGAGATCATGATGATCATGCGCTTGCCCTCAAGCACCGGCAGCTGCTCTACCTTGCCGTACTCCTCCAGATCATTGGCAAATCTGAGCAGAAGCACCTCTCCCTGTTCCTTGAAGAGAATCGAACGGCCTTTGAAGAATACATATGCCTTTACTTTAGCGCCTTCCTGCAGAAATCCTACTGCATGCTTGAGCTTGAAGTTATAGTCATGATCGTCGGTCTGAGGCCCGAAACGGATTTCCTTCACGACTACCTTGGTTGCCTTGGCCTTGATTTCCTTGGCTTTCTTCTTCTGCTGATACAGATATTTCTGATAGTCGAGAATCTTGCACACCGGCGGATCAGCCTGTGCGGATATTTCCACGAGGTCAAGTTCAAGCTCCTCCGCCTGACGGCGCGCTTCCTGGATGGAATAGATACCGGGAGTCACATTGTCGCCAACAAGACGCACCTCACGCGCACGTATGTGTTCGTTGATATTATTGGGGTCTTTAGCGTTGCGGTCCGGCAGCCTGCGGTCTCGCTGCTGGGGGCGCGGTCCTTGCGGACGCGGTCCCGGAGTAAAGTTGGGCTTTTTATCCATTCAGTGTATTATTGGTTAATCGAATCTTTCACCTCTTGTGCGAGTTTCGACGCAAAGGTAGCTATTGTCATCGAACCCTGATCGCCTTCGCCCTGCTTTCTTACGGAAACTTCACCGGCGGCCTGTTCTTTCTCGCCGACGATAACCAGGTAGGGAATGCGCTTGAGCTCATTGTCGCGGATCTTGCGGCCGATCTTTTCATTGCGGTCGTCGACTTCCACCCGGAAATCCTCTTCCTCAAGCTGACGGGCTACTTCGCGGGCATAATCGTTGTACTTCTCGGAAATCGGCAGAACGACTACCTGCTCAGGAGTGAGCCACAGCGGGAACTTACCTGCAGTGTGCTCGAGAAGTACGGCAACGAAGCGCTCCATGGAACCGAACGGCGCGCGGTGAATCATTACCGGACGGTGTTTCTGATTGTCAGCACCGGTATATTCGAGCTGGAAGCGCTCCGGCAGATTGTAGTCTACCTGGATCGTACCCAGCTGCCAGCGGCGGCCGATGGCGTCCTTCACCATGAAGTCGAGCTTAGGTCCGTAGAATGCGGCCTCGCCGAGTTCGGTGCGGGCGTTGAGTCCCTTCTCCTGACAGGCCTCGATAATGGCCTGCTCGGCAAGATGCCAGTTTTCGTCCGTACCGATATATTTTTCCTTGTTTTTGGGATCACGGAGCGAGATCTGCGCCTCGAAGTTTTCAAACTTGAGAGCCTTGAAGATGTAGAATATGATATCCATCACCTTGAGGAACTCGTCCTTTATCTGCTCGGGAGCACAATAGATGTGGGCATCATCCTGCGTGAAACCGCGCACACGGGTCAGGCCATGGAGCTCGCCGCTCTGCTCGTAGCGGTAGACTGTGCCGAACTCGGCCAGACGCAGAGGCAGATCGCGGTAGCTGCGGGGCAGCGCGCGGAATATCTCGCAGTGGTGGGGGCAGTTCATCGGCTTGAGCAGATACTCTTCCCCTTCCTGCGGCGTATGTATCGGCTGGAAAGAGTCCTTGCCGTACTTGGCGTAATGGCCCGAGGTAACATAAAGGCTCTTGTTGCCGATATGCGGAGTAATCACCTGCAGATAGCCGTAGCGCTTCTGAATCTTGCGGAGGAACTGTTCGAGGCGGTCACGCAAAGCGGTACCCTTGGGCAGCCACAGCGGCAGGCCGGCGCCCACGTTCTGTGAGAAAGCAAACAGCTCCATCTCCTTACCCAGCTTGCGGTGATCGCGCTTCTTGGCCTCCTCAAGCAGTGCGAGATATTCATCAAGCATTTTTTTCTTGGGGAAAGTAATGCCGTAGACACGCACCAGCTGGTCGCGTTTCTCGTCGCCGCGCCAGTAGGCGCCGGCAAGCGAGGTTATCTTCACGGCCTTGATAGGCGCCGTTGTAGGAATATGCGGGCCTCGGCAGAGGTCAGTGAAGTTGCCTTGAGTATAAGTGGTGATGAAACCGTCCTCAAGTTCCGATATAAGTTCACATTTATATGTCTCGTTGCGGTCGCCGAACATCTTCAGGGCATCAGCCTTCGAGATGTTGGCACGGACGATGCCTTCCTTGCGGCGCGCAAGTTCAAGCATCTTTTCCTCGATCTTGGGAAAGTCGTCGGCTGTAAGCTGATGCTCTCCCGGGTCGATATCGTAATAGAATCCGTTTTCCACAGCCGGCCCGATGCCGAACTTCACTCCGGGATATAGTTCCTGAAGCGCCTCGGCCAGCAGGTGTGCCGACGAATGCCAGAAGGCATGCTTGCCCTCGGGATCGTCCCATTTGAAAAGTTTAAGCGCGGAATCCGACTCGATCGGCCGGGTAAGATCCCATTCCTGATCATTGACGCTTGCCGCAAGCACATCCTCGGCAAGACGGGGACTGATCGAACGGGCGATCTCAAGCGGAGTAACACCCTGCTCGTACTGCTTTACGCTATTATCGGGAAATGTAATATTTATCATCTCTAATTTGTTAGTTAACAGCCTACTGACCACTAAAATCGGTCAACAGGCCAAAAGTCACGCGCAAAGTTAAGAATTTTATTTGGTTTTTCAATAAATTAATCTTCTAATTTTTTGAGCGGTCCGCTCTTTTCGACTGTTTTTTGCCGGTATCCCATAAAAAGTCTGCCGGGAAGTTGGGATATGAAGAAATTTGCTTAAATTTGCGTCAACTTTTATTAAAATATATAAACAGCCCGATCGCAATTGCTACAATGACTATCAGTACGCAAAAAATATGGCGCAACGCCAAGGATTATTTTTTCATCACTCTCGGTGTGGCGATCTACGCCTTTGGCTTCGCTTCCTTCATCCTTCCACACGACGTGGTCATCGGCGGTATTGCCGGTCTGAGCACAATCCTCTACTTCACACTCGGGATTCCCATAGCGGTCGGCAACTATGCCTGCAACCTGATCCTGCTTGCGATCGCCTACCGGATAGTCGGCAAGCAGTTTGTGCTCGGGACAATCTTCGGCGCCACCATGATATCGGTAATGATGGGCATCGCGATCCCGCTTTGCAAGGGATTGTTCCATCTCGACCCGTTCCTGTCTACGGTCATCGGCGGCATCCTCGCAGGCACCGGCATCGGCATGGCTTTCGTGCACAACGGCTCGACGGGCGGCACCGACATCGTCGCGGCTATGGTCGCCAAATATACTAATGTGACGATCGGACGCACGATGATCTACGTCGACATGTGCATCATCTCGTCGTCGTATTTCCTGTTCCATCACATCGACAATGTGGTCTACGGCTTCATCGTGCTGTTCATGAGCTCCTACATGGCCGACCTGATGATCAACTCCAACCGCCAGGCCGTGCAGTTCACCATATTCTCCAAACACTGGCGCGAGATAGCCACAGCCGTCAACAACCAGGCGCGCCGCGGCTGCACCGTTCTCAACGGCATGGGATGGTACAGCAAGCAGGAAGTGAAGATTCTGCTCGTAATGTGCCGCAAGATCGAATCGGTCAACATTTTCCGCATCATAAAGTCGATCGATAAGGACGCCTTCATCACCCAGGCCAACGTGAACGGGGTCTACGGCCAAGGCTTTGACCAGATGAAAGTCAGAATGAAGGTTGACTCCGAACCGCACCACGAAGAAATCCTCCCCAACGGAAACACCCGCCGAAGACAACACAGCTACCACACAAGTAAAAACAGCAGACAATGAATAACATGCTTCTCAGGGCGCTTTCGGGCTCCATCTATGTCGCCCTCATCGTCCTTTCACTTCTTTTCGGACAGAATTACAATCTTTTCACCGTCCTGATGGGTGTTTTCGCCGTGCTCGGCATCATCGAACTTGAAAAACTCCTCTCGGCCAAGTCTCCGATAAGTGATCTGGAACGATTCTCCGACATATTCGTGACACTTGTCGCATTCACCGGCGTCTATTGCTTTCAGATATGGATCGCTCCGGCAATCCTGCTGATCTATCTCCCGGTACGCATGATCATAGCCACCACCGTCGGACACAAAAACGCCGTGCGGTCGTTTCTCTACTCCCTGCTGGCCATCGTTTACGTCGCAGTACCCCTTATGATGATCAGCATCGCCGCAACCGAGTTATACAAGTTCGTGCTCATCACCTTCGTGCTCATCTGGCTCAACGACACCGGTGCATATCTTTCAGGGCGCACTTTCGGCCGTACAAAACTCTGCGAACGTCTTTCACCCAAAAAGACCTGGGAAGGATTCATCGGAGGTCTGGCACTCGCCATTGTTGCCGGATATTTCTCTCATCTGTACCTCGGCATTGAAGAAATCACCGGATGGGAAATGGCTTTTTATGGTGCCATAGTGAGCGTAGTGGGCACATTCGGCGATCTGTTCGAATCGATGATAAAGCGCACACTCGGCGTCAAGGATTCCGGCAACATCATTCCGGGCCACGGGGGCATCCTCGACCGCATCGACTCGTTGCTGGCGGTGGCTCCGCTCGTCATCTTCGCCATCTATCTGATGATGGTGATCTGACACACATACAACTCGAATAATTCTTCAACACAATACCATTCACACCATGAAAACAACTGTTTTAGCTACCTGTGCCTTGCTGACACTTCCGGCAGCGGCACAAAGCCTGAGAGTGAATCAGGCCGGTTACCTCAGCGATGACCTCAAAGCTGCCGTATATATCGGCGACATTGATCCGGCCACGCTTACATTCCAGATCGCCTCGCCCGACCATGGCACGCGCCCGGCCGACAGCGTAGTGGTCACCGAGCCTTGGGAGCCCAAGAAATTCGCCGCCCGCATCTATTTCTCATCCGTCCGCGAGCCGGGGCAGTACACTCTTTCAGCTCTTGTCGACGGCAAGGTTGCCGAAGTCGCATCAATGTACATCGGCAACGACGCCTACAGCCGCCTGCATATAAACGAACTCCCGCTGGTCTATCTGCGCCAGCAGCGCTGCGGCTTCAATCCCGTTCACAACGAGACGTGCCACACTCACGACGGATACCTTGTGCTCGCCGATGATCTTGACGGCACACATGTCGACGTGACCGGCGGATGGCACGACGCCAGCGACTATCTGCAGTATCTGACAACATCGGCCAATACCGTATACCAGATGCTCTTCGCCTACCGCGAGAATCCCGGTGTATGGGCCGATTCATACGACGCCAAGGGCCTTCCCGGATCCAACGGCATTCCCGACATCCTCGACGAAGCCCGCTGGGGTCTCGAATGGATGATGAAGATGAACCCGCAGGACAGTCTCTACCTCAACCAGATTGCCGACGACCGCGACCACCGCTACGCTGGCGTGCCGTCCGGCGACAATGTCGATTACGGCTGGGGCGCAGGCGCCGACCGTCCGGTCTACCGCTGCAACGGATACCCCTCGGGCCTCAGCAAATACAAGAACGAAAGCTGGGGTCTGGCATCATCGGTCGGAAAGTTCGCATCGTCGTTCGGCCTCGGCAGCGAGATCTTCGCCGAAACGGATCCTGAGTTCGCCGCCGAACTCGCACGCCGCTCGGCAATAGCTTTCGAAGTGGGTGCGGCAAATCCCGGAGCCTGCCAGACCAACTCGACCGTCTCGCCCTACTATTACGAGGAAGACAACTGGGCCGACGACATGGAGCTGGCCGCTATGGCCCGCTGGCGCCAGTCGCGCGACAACCGCTACCTGACCGAGGCCGTCAACTACGGCCGTCTCGAGCCCGTCACTCCCTGGATGGGAGCCGACTCGGCCCGCCACTATCAGTGGTATCCGTTCGTCAACCTCGGACACGCCGAACTGGCTCGCCTCGACGGCCGCGTCGGCAAGGAATTCAAGCGCAACATGCGCAGCGGCCTCGACCGCGTAGCCGACCGTGCCGCCGGCAATGCCTTCAAGGTCGGCATCCCATTCATCTGGTGCTCCAACAACCTCGCCGTAGCCCTTGTCACACAGGCCATGCTCTACCGGGAGATCACCGGCGATGACACATACCGCGAACTGGAGACGGCCGCACGCGACTGGCTCTTCGGCGTCAACCCCTGGGGGCAGACCATGATCATTCTGCCTGAAGGCATGGTCAACTCTTCTCCGCTCGACCCCCACTCCGCCATGAGCAACCTCTCGATTGGCAGCCGCCCCGGCCGCGACTATCTTGTCGGCGGTCTTGTCGACGGCCCGGTCTACGCCAACATATTCAACTCGCTGTGGGGCGTCAATCTGCGCAACGAAGACCGGTTCGAGGACGTGCAGAATGACTATGTAGTCTACCACGACGACTACAGCGACTATTCGACCAACGAACCGACGATGGACGGCACCGCATCGCTGACCTTCATGCTCGGACGACTCGTGGCCGCTGACAAAAAGTAACAGACCAATCATCAATAATTCATAAATTTGCGCCCCGTGGCCAACTTTTGCGGCTTCGGGGCGTAATATTTTAAAAAGAAAGTCAAAGTATTGTTATTGTCAGAAAAACGACTTACCTTTGCATAAACAAAAACTCAATAAATCCACACCTCATAACTAACATGGAAAATCAAAGCCAGCTTCTCAAAGAAGTAACCGAAAAAGCCACGCAATGGCTCTCCGACAGCTATGATCCCGAAACACGGGCTGCCGTACAGGCCATGCTTGACAATGAAGATAAGACTCAGCTGATCGAATCGTTCTACAAGGACCTCGAATTCGGCACCGGTGGTCTGCGCGGCATCATGGGCGCCGGCACAAACCGCATGAATATCTACACCGTGGGCGCTGCGACCCAGGGCCTGGCCAACTACCTTCACGAAGCATTCCCCGACAAGAAGGAAATCCGCGTTGCCGTAGGTCATGACGTACGCAACAACTCACGCAAATTCGCCGAAATCGTCGCCAACGTTTTTTCGGCCAACGGAATCAAGGTATTTCTCTTCGACAACTTCCGTCCCACCCCGGAGCTTTCATTCGCTATCCGCGAACTCGGCTGCCAGAGCGGCGTCAACATCACCGCTTCCCACAACCCCAAAGAGTACAACGGCTATAAGGCATACTGGGAGGACGGCGCACAGATCATCGCTCCTCACGATGTCAACATCATCAACCACGTAAGCCGCATCAAACCCGAGGACATCAAGTTCAACGGCAATCCCGACCTGATCCAGATAATAGGCGACGAAATCGACGCCGCTTTCCTGGCCAATGTCAAGACCCTCTCGCTCGACCCCGAGGTGATCAAGCGCCAGGCCGACCTGAAGATCGTCTACACGCCCATCCACGGCACCGGTGTGAAACTCGTGCCCGAATCGCTCCGCAACTACGGCTTCACCAACATCATCCATGTCCCCGAACAGGATATCCCGTCAGGCGATTTCCCCACCGTCGACTCCCCCAATCCCGAAAATGCATCCGCCATGGCCATGGCCATAGCCAAGGGCAAGGAAGTCACCGCCGATATCATCCTCGCATCCGATCCCGACGCCGACCGCATCGGCTGCGTGATCCGCGACAACAAGGGCGAATATCAGCTCATCAACGGCAACCAGATCGTGATGATCCTGCTCAACTACATCATGCTGCGCAACCGTGAGCTCGGCCGCCTCAACGGCAACGAATATGTCGTGAAGACCATCGTGACCACCGAGACCATCAAGGCCATCGCCGAGAACCAGGGCATAAAGATGTACGACTGCTACACCGGCTTCAAATGGATCGCAAGCGTCATCCGCGAACTCGAAGGCAAGGAAAAGTACCTTGGCGGCGGCGAGGAATCGTACGGCTTCCTGGCCGAGACATTCGCCCGCGACAAGGACTCCGTTTCGGCCATATCGCTGATGTGCGAGGTTTGTGCCTGGGCCAAGGACCGCGGCATCGACTTCAACGAGATGCTTGAGGAAATATACTTGCAGAACGGCTACAGCCACGAAGAAGGCGTATCTGTAGTACGTCCCGGCAAGACCGGAGCCGAAGAGATACAGAAGATGATGACCGGATTCCGCGAAAATCCGCCCAAGGAAATCGGCGGAAGCCCTCTCGTCACCATCAAGGACTATCTGACGCTGAAAGCCACCGACGTAAAGACCGGCGACGTCGCCCTGCTCGACTTCCCCGCCACGTCGAACGTGCTGCAGTACTTCACCGAAGACGGCTCGAAGATATCGATCCGACCCTCGGGTACAGAACCAAAGATCAAATTCTACATCGAAGTTCACGACAAGATGACATCGAAAGCCGATTACGACCGCTGCAATGCCGACGCAGCCGCGAAGATCGCACGCATCAAGAAAGAACTCGGAATCTGAACAACTTCTATGACACCACACACCCGGTGCACCCGGTCCGTATAGACCGGGTGCACCGGATTTCTAACAAATGAGCGAGATACTCTACGAAGACAACCACATAATCATTGTCAACAAACTTCCGGGCGAGATCGTCCAGGGCGACAAGACCGGCGACACTCCACTGGTTGAAACGCTCAAGGCCTTCATCAAGGAACGCGACGCCAAGCCCGGAAATGTATTTCTCGGCGTAGTCCACCGGCTCGACCGGCCGGTAGGAGGTGCCGTCATATTCGCCAAAACATCCAAAGCTCTGTCGCGCCTGAACGAAATGCTCCGCCAAGGCAAGATCCACAAGACTTATTGGGCTCTTACGCGCGGTGTACCCGATCCTCCCGAAGCCGAACTGACACATTACATCACCACGGTCGAGCGCAATAACAAATCCTACGCCTCGGTCAAGCCGTCGCCATCGGCCAAAGAGGCTCGGCTGCGCTACCGCCTGCTTACCTCGGGCGAGCACTACAACCTGCTTGAGATCGAATTACTGACCGGACGCAAGCACCAGATCCGCGTTCAGCTCAGCGCAATCGGATGCCCGATCAAAGGCGATCTGAAGTACGGCGACCGCCGCTCCAACCCCGACGGCAGCATCTCCCTGCTGGCCAGGCATATCAGTTTCGTTCATCCCGTTTCCGGAAAACCTGTCGAAGTTGTGGCTCCCGTGCCCGACCAGCAGCCCTGGACCGATCTGGCCGCATCTATAGACAACTCAGACACATCAACAGCCAATGGATAAAAAAGACCTCCGAATCGTATTTCTCGGCACGCCCGACTTTGCCGTCGAAAGTCTCGACCGTCTTGTGAAAGGCGGCTACAACATAGCAGGCGTAGTGACCATGCCCGACAAAATCGCGGGACGCGGCCACAAGCTGATCCAGTCGCCCGTCAAACAATATGCCGTAGAGCACGGACTCTTCCTCATGCAGCCTGAAAAGCTCAAGAACCCGGCATTCGTGGAGCAGCTTCAGTCGCTTCACGCCGATCTCTTCATCGTGATCGCATTCCGGATGCTGCCGGAAATCGTATGGTCGATGCCGCCGCTCGGCACATTCAACCTGCATGCATCGCTGCTGCCCCGCTACCGCGGCGCCGCTCCCATCAACCGGGCGGTCATGAACGGCGACTCCGTCACAGGGGTCACCACATTCATGCTCAAGCACGAGATCGACACAGGCGACATCCTGCAGCAATGCGCTATCGAGATCGGACCTGACGAAAATGTCGGTTCCGTACACGACCGCCTGATGACGCTGGGTGCCGACCTTACCGTCGAGACTGTCGACAGAATCATCAGCGGCACCCTTACACCGATACCACAGGACAGTCTGGCCAAAGATATTGCCCCGACTGCGGCCCCGAAGATCTTCGCCGAAGACCTCGTCATCGACTGGAACCGCCCGGCGTGCAAGATCCACAATCACGTCCGCGGTCTGTCGCCATATCCGGCCGCCCGCTCGGGAATCTCACTCGACGGCAAGGAACCTGAACAGATAAAAATCCTCAGCGTACGCCCTGCCGAAACGTGCACCACACTTCCTCCGGGTACCGTAATCGTAGACGGGGCGCAGCTCTTCGCGGCCGACGGGTCAGGACATCTGCTGGAGATACTCGAAGTACATCCGGCCGGCAAAAAACGTATGTCGGCTGCCGACTACCTGAGAGGTGCCCGTTTTTCCGAAGCCAGATTCGTATAAAAAAATCGTATTTTAATAATTTTTTTCATTTCATCTTAACATTATTAATCAAGAAAGACGTAACTTTACGTGACTTTTAAAGAACGAGCATCATACGAACTAATTTAACGCTTGATTGTTAAATCTTAAAGGAGCATTTCATGCTGCCCGTCAAAGATTTATCAACAATTAAAACAAATACGATGAGCGATTTAAACGAAAAAGACACCCCGCGCCGCCAACCCGCACGCCGCAATTTGCCGTCGACACGGACCATTCTCGGACTGACCTTCGGCATATTCATGGTTATTATATACGTTGGCATGGGCGTGCTGCTCATGATCAACTTCTTTAACTGGACACCCGCATGGGACTGGGCACGCTGGATCGTAGGTCCTGTACTCGTGATTTACGGCTTCTACAGAGGCTGGCGTCAATACAAGATGTTTACACAAACCGACGACGAGATATGAGATTAGGTACAGTCACTCTGCTCGGCTGCTCCCTGATCCTTGGCCTGTCGGGCTGTCTTAAATACGAAAAAGACGCAAACTCACACACCACCGGCACTACGACGATGGTGTGTGACAACACTTTCGAAAACATCATGAAACAGGAAATCGATGTTTTCGAATACCAGTATCCCGAAGCCCATATACTTGCTCGCTACGGGACTCAGCGCGAGGCACTCGACTCACTGATGTCATTCAAGACCAAGACGATTGTAATTCCCCGCGATCTGACTCAGAAAGAAAAAGATTACATCAAATCGAAAAACCATGTGGTGCGATCATCAAAGATCGCCGTTGATGCCGTGGCACTGATCGTCAATCCGGCCAACCCCGTATATAAACTTACGAAAAAAGAGATCAGTGAGATACTGTCAGGCAACACGCGCAACTGGAATGACATCGAACCGAACGATCTCGGCGAGATTTCAGTCGTGTTCGATGACAAAGCGTCGTCACTCGCCACTTACATGCGCGACTCGCTGCTCAACGGAGGCGGATTCGGCCCCAATGTATATGCACAGGGGTCTGTACCTGCCGTGTTCAAGGCCGTCATGGACAATAAGAATGCCATTGGCGTACTCGGCGTCACATGGATCACATCCGACATGAGTTCCGCCGACCTCACGCCCGAACAGCTCACCGAGCAGGTTCTCAGCAACGACCCCGTAGTCGGCGCCACTCTCAGCGACAGCGTAAAGGTACTGAGCATTTACAACGAAGCCGAAGCCCGCGCCTACAAGCCCTATCAGGAGCATATCTTCAACGGTACGTATCCGCTCTTCCGGCAGATGTACATGATCACCACCGGCACATCCGGCTCTCTTGCAAGCGGCTTCTACGCATTCGTCACCGGCGACATCGGCCAGAAAATCATCATGAAGACAGGCATTCTGCCTGCCCGTGCCACCCGCATCCAGGTGGTTGAACTTCAATAAGTAAATAAATTCAATCAAATATCAGTATGAAATCCAAACTTTTCTTTTCCATGCTCCTGGCCGGCTCACTCATGGCCGGAGCACAAAGTCAAGGCTACAAGGACGGCATTGAATACTACAAAGCCGGACAATACGAAAACGCCAAGACGATCCTCACAAACACACTCGGCCAGGCGGGTCCGGATCAGGCTGTGGCCAATTATTATCTTGGCCAGACCTACCTTGCCCTGAAAGATAAGGATACGGCAAAGAAATACTTCGATGCAGGTATCGCCGCCGATCCCGAATGCGCATACAACTACGTGGGCCTCGGTGCCCTCGCCCTGCTCGAAGGCAATCCCGACGCAGCTGCCGACTACTTCAAGAACGCACAGAAACTCGCCAAGAAGAATCACGAGATCACCGTTGCGATAGCCCGCGCATACTACAACGCCGATCCGGTCAAATACAAGAAAGAAGTCGACAAATACCTCGCCAAGGCCCACAAGGACTCCAAGAACACCGAGCCTTCAATCTATATCCTCGAAGGTGACATGGCTTTCGACAACGGCAATGTAGGCGACGCGGCCACCATGTATGAAATGGCCATCAGCTACGACAACGCCAATCCGGAAGGCTACGTGAAGTATGCCAACAACTACTTCAACGTAAATCCCCAGTTCTCGATCGCTAAACTCGAGGAATTCCTCTCCGTCGCACCTAACTCGGCTCTCGGACAACGCGAACTCGCCGAGAAGTACTATGAGGCCAATTTCTGGAACAAGGCTGCCGAACAGTACGGCCGCTATATTCAGAACCCCAACCACTTCCCCGAAGACAAGGCCCGCTACTCCGTTCTTCTCTATTACGGTGAGAAATATCCCGAAAGCTTGCGCATAGCCAACGAGATCCTCGCTCAGGACCCCTCCAACTTCCTGATGCAGCGCCTCCGCTTCATCAACGAAGTACAGATGGGCGACTATCAGAAGGGTGCTGACGACGCTGCAGCGTTCTTCACCGGCAACCCCAACGGTTACTTCACCCCCAATGACTACACCACTTACGCCGACGCACTCTCCAACCTCGGACAGGATTCACTCGCCGTGATACAGTATGAGATCGCCGGTGAAAAATTCCCCGACAATGCCGGCATCCAGATGGCTCTGAGCACCGCCTACACTAAGACCAAGGACTACGAAAAGGCAGCCCGGGCATTCGACAAATATCTCGAAGCCACTCCCGAACCGAGCCTTACCGACATCTACACCGGATCAGCCCGCTGGCTGAATGTTGCCGCCACAGCCGGCGACAACATGGAGCTACGCGCAGAAGCAGCCAAAAAAGGTCTTGAATATGTCGACCGCGTTATGGCCAAGGCCCAGCCGGATCCCTCTTTCCTTCAGCGTAAGGCACGTCTCATGATCGCCGGCAACGGTTCCAAGCCCAACGCCGACGCCATCGCCACTTACGGCGAGATGGTCAACATGCTCGACGCAGATCCGGCTAACGCCGACGCAACGAATCCCGACAACAAGCTCAACCTGTACAAGGAAGCATATCTGTTCACTGTCCAGTACTACACGAACGTCGAGGAAGATCCCGACAAGGCTCTCGAATTCAGCAACAAGCTCAAGGAAGTTAACGAGAAACTCGGCAACTGATAGATAAACGAACCTTCTGAAAAAAGCCCGGGCAGCCCATCTGACAGCACCCGGGCTTTTTCAGACCTATACACTCACCTGCTCAACCCCTGTACTATGGCATTTCAACCTTTGGCAGAACGCCTTCGCCCGCATACACTCGACGAATACGTCGGACAGCGGCACCTCGTCGGCCCCGGCGGCATCATACGGCGCATGATCGAAAGCGGCAATGTCGCATCCTTTATTCTGTGGGGCCCTCCGGGCGTCGGAAAAACCACACTCGCCCGCATTATCGCCAATACGACGGAATGTTCGTTCCATACACTCTCGGCCGTCAATTCGGGAGTGAAGGATGTTCGCGAAGTCATAGAACAATGTCGGCGCGAGAGCGCAAGCATGTTCTCCAAGGGGCGTCCGATCCTTTTTATCGATGAAATCCACCGCTTCTCGAAAAGCCAGCAGGACAGCTTGCTCGGAGCGGTCGAGGACGGTACCGTAACACTTATAGGCGCCACTACCGAAAACCCGTCTTTCGAAGTCATACGGCCACTTCTGTCGCGGGCACAGGTCTACACTCTGAATCCTCTCGACGAGGGCGATCTCGACCAGCTGCTGAGGCAGGCGCTTGCGGCTGACAACACACTTTCACAACTTGAGGTCCGGGTGGAGGAGACTGACGCTCTGTTCAGATACTCCGGAGGCGATGCTCGCAAGCTACTCAACATCATCGACCTCATCCAGCAGGCTACGCAGCCCGGGCATCCTGTGGTCATCAGCGACCGCATCGTCACAGACAGCCTCCAGAGTAATCCTCAGGCCTACGACAAGGGCGGAGAAATGCATTACGACATCATTTCGGCATTCATCAAGAGCGTCCGGGGAAGCGACCCCGATGCAGCCGTATATTGGCTCGCACGCATGATAGAAGGGGGCGAAGACCCGGAATTTATCGCCCGCCGTCTCGTAATCCTCGCCGCGGAGGACATAGGTCTCGCCAATCCCAACGCACTGCTTCTTGCAAACGCGACTTTTGACGCCATACTCAAGATAGGAATGCCCGAAGGGCGGATACCTCTTGCGGAATGTACAATATACCTCGCTACATGCGCGAAGAGTAATTCAGCCTACATGGCAATCGACAGCGCACTGGCCGAAGTACGTAAATCCGGCAATCAGCCGGTTCCTCTGCATCTGCGTAATGCGCCTACAGGACTTATGAAATCGCTCGACTACGGCAAAAACTACCGGTATGCTCACGATTATCCGGGCCACTTCATAAAGCAACAGTTTATGCCCGACCGCCTGCAGGAACTGAAATTCTGGCATCCGGCCGATAACCCGTCTGAAGCCACGCTCGATGCACGCCAGAAGTCCCGCTGGTCATGACATAAAACGGAACATTCGACACACTGCTTTCAACTCTATACTCTAAACAAGCACACCTCTCCACGCATATCCCCGAGAGATTCCGCCAACTCAATATCTACGATTTCTTCAATCGAACCCAGGATCAGTTCCTGATTAAAAAAGCAATTCGAAATTCACTTTTATTAACATGGTAGTACCGCTTTCATTCCCGATAGCGGTACTACTTTTGTATTATAATCAACAGTTGACGATAGTCCTGAAATGTTTAACAATAACTCAATAAAAGATCTTACAGCCATGAACCAAAACATCGTATTCACTCCACATGTGATCAACACTCTACGCGCACTTCCTGTAAACGAGCGACTGAACATTGCGTCCGCTTTGGCCGGTGAAATCCTACTCGGTACCGAGATAAGCGACCTCGAGCCTATAGAATCTATGATATACTCCATACTTCGCTTCTACATCCGCCAGGACAGCATGCGCCTGGCCCGCAAAGCTGAATAATGGACGCGAAATAACTTCGTGAAGCCCATTCTGTCTATTTTCCATAAAATTTCATCAGCAAATTTCAATTCGTTAAAAAGTTAAATAATAGGATTTAACAATAATTTTTCAGCAAGTTACGCCATCAATTAGCACTTCATATTTGTTATATTTACAAAGAGACCTATAATAGATTGTGAATATTTAAATTTTTGAAGTTTATTAAATCCGAATTTACAATTTTGAATAATCTTTAGTCGTTTACAAATCCTAATCGTTTAATATTATAAATTCGCAGTTGTAAATTTACAAATCGAGCATCATATTCATTACATATGTAAACGAATATTTATGATAATTTCTGATCAAATTAACATTTTTACTATAATATCATTTCGTCCATTTCAGATTTATAAATGCAAAAATTAGCGGTAAACTAATTTTAACATATTGCACACAACCTTATTACTCATAGTATTTAATGAAATAACATATAGTATCGATTTAAATTATCATGCTATGAAGTATTCCACGTCACATCCAAAATACATTTGCAGTATTATTGTCTAATATTCATATTATTAAATATGATACTTTGAACTATCAATACAGATATTTTACATCCGTTAATTTACGAAAGCATTACGGGGTTTACATTTAAAAACACCAGTGTTTACAACTAAAAATTTTAATTTCATAACTATAAATTTGCATATTTGAATTATTGTTTTTACATTTGCATCATCAAATTTTTAGTGATTTTATCTGTTTTTAGTCATGGATATTGTCGAGCGTCTCATCGCTTACCGCGATTTCACCCGCCTTACGAATTCTCAGTTCGCCGACCGTGCCGGTATTCCCCGCCCTACTCTCTCTCAATTTCTCAACGGACGCAACAAGCGGCTCAGCGATGACCTCACGGCCAAGCTTCATGAAGCTTATCCCGAATTAAATATCCTTTGGCTGCTTTTTGGTGAAGGGAATATGACAGTCTGTTCCGAAAAGCCCTCAAATTCGGATGAAATTGGCCATAATTCCAGTAATCATTCACCACAAGATCCTACTATAGAACCTTTTGCAGAAAACCAATTAAGCCAAAACGCCACAAATACTACAGAACAATCTATACGCGACGGCCAGATAGAGCCTAATTTTGACCGAAATGACAGCCGTGTGCTGTTTGACTCGGCGATCTCGCAGCAGATTCCTTTATCCGACTCACCGGTCCCCACACCAGTCATCCCTGCCGATCCGGCCAAGCGCATCCAGTCGATCATGGTTTTCTATAGCGATAACAGCTACGAGATTTTTACGCCGGCTCCTGCCGACAGATCCTGATTTCACCGACTTTCTGCTTCATCCTGTCCTTTTTTCTCTACCGGCCTGCGGCATTTTCGCATAATTTTAGTATTTTTGCCTTTGTTAATATTATTAAGGTGAAAAGACTTTTGTCCGGCGTATATAATTTTTATCGCGACGGCTTCCGCTCCATGACCATCGGACGGAAGTTGTGGCTGCTTATTCTGATCAAACTGGCTATCATCTTCCTGATAATAAAGATGCTGTTCTTTCCCGACAGACTTACGACAGAATACACCGACGATGCGGCCCGAGCACAGGCTGTCCGATCGTCGCTTACCGCCGGAAAGATCTCCGAATGAAAAAAAAGGAACAATTAATAACCATTAAATTTTATCATCATGAATGACATTCTAAGCGTGGTCGACTGGTCAAGGGCACAATTCGCTCTGACGGCCATCTACCACTGGCTGTTTGTCCCGCTGACAATCGGGCTGGCCCTGATCGTCGCCATCATGGAGTCTGTCTATGTCCGGACAGGAGATGCCAGGTGGAAGGGAATCACAAAGTTCTGGATGACCGTCTTCGGCATAAACTTCGCCATCGGCGTGGCCACAGGCATCATCCTCGAATTTGAATTCGGCACCAACTGGTCAAACTACAGCTGGTTTGTCGGAGACATTTTCGGTGCGCCACTGGCCATCGAAGGAATTTTCGCTTTCTTCATGGAAGCCACCTTCGTGGCCGTTATGTTCTTCGGCTGGAACAAAGTCAGCAAAGGCTTCCACCTGGCGTCGACATGGCTGGTCGCCGTCGGTGTCGCTCTGTCGGCTTTGTGGATTCTTGTAGCGAATGCCTGGATGCAGAATCCGGTCGGCATGGAATTCGACCCGGCGCAGATGCGCAACGTCATGGACAACTTCGGCGAAGTCGCATTTAACAGCGTGGCAATGCATAAGTTCTTCCACGCCGTAGCCAGCGGCTGGACCCTTGCCGGTGTGGTTGTGATCGGAATCAGCTGCTGGATGCTTTGGCGCAGGCGCAATGTCGAGGCAATGCGCAAGTCGCTTCAGGTAGGCGCATGGGTCGGACTGGCCGGCATCGTGCTCACCATGTACACCGGCGACGGATCGGCTGTCGACGTGGCACGCGTGCAGCCCATGAAGCTTGCCGCGATGGAAGGTCTCTACGACGGACACGTCGGACAGAGTCTCGTGGGATTCGGCATTGTCAACCCGGATAAGAAACCTGGCGACTCGCTCGAAGCAATCAGATGCGAGATCCCGATTCCCTACGGACTATCAATCCTGGCCAACCATGATCCGAATTCGTTCGTACCCGGCATCAATGACCTCATCAAGGGCATTGCCCTCACTCCCGAAGGCGACACTGTCAACACCGTATCCTATCAACGCCGCATCGAACTCGGACGCAAGGCCCAGCAGGCGCTGCGCGAATACGACATAGCCCGCGCCGCCGGCGACACCGCAGCCATGGCTACCGCCGCGGCATCCGTAAAGGAAAACTTCCGCTACTTCGGCTACGGATACTTCAACTCGCCCGACGAAGCCGTACCGCCCGTGGCACTCACATTCTATGCATTCCGTGTCATGGTATTCATCGGCGGCTATCTGCTGCTTTTCTTCCTGCTCGCAATCTACGCCACCCGCCGACGCACTTCCTGGCTCGAAAAGCCATGGCTTCACTGGCTCGGCATCATCACGATTCCGCTCGTCTACCTCTGCAGCGAAGCCGGATGGGTCGTAGCAGAGGTCGGCCGCCAGCCGTGGATCATTCAGGATCTCATGCCCGTCGGAGTCGCCATCAGCGATGTAACTCCGGCATCCGTGCAGTTCACATTCTGGATGTTCGCTGTTCTGTTCACAGCACTGCTCGTCGCCGAAATCAGCATCATGCTGCGATATATATCCAAGGCATCAAAAGAAAATATCGAAACCAACGCCTAATCCTCCGATCAAGTCATGAATGAATTAGAATTACTTCAGGCCTACTGGTGGCTGTTAATTGCCGTGCTCGGCGCGGCACTGGTCTTCATGCTCTTCGTACAGGGCGGCCAGACAATGCTCTACTGCAATCAATCCGAAGCCCATCGCCAGGTGATGGTCAACTCGCTCGGCCGTAAATGGGAACTCACCTTCACTACCCTGGTTGTGTTCGGCGGCGCGTTCTTCGCATCGTTCCCGCTGTTCTATTCGACCAGCTTCGGAGGCGCCTACTGGCTGTGGCTGGCGATCCTGATCAGCTTCGTCATACAGGCTGTCAGCTACGAATACCGTCGCAAACGCGGCAATATCTACGGCACGCGCGTCTACGATACATTTCTGCTCCTTAACGGTTTTTTCGGGTGCGTCCTGCTCGGCGTAGCCGTGGCGGCATTCTTCTTCGGGGCCGACTTCGAAGTGGTCCGCACCAATATTCTCGACGGCAGTTCGCCCGTGATCTCGCGCTGGACCTCATCACGTGGTCTTGAACTGATGACCGACTGGCGTTGCCTGCTCCTTGGATTCGCCGTGTTCTTCCTGGCACGCACCCAGGCAGCCCTCTACTTCATCAACAACATCAACGCCGATGCTTCGTTCACGGAAAAAATGCGCCGGTCTGTCCTTGTCAACGGCCTGATCTTCGCCGTACTGTTCGTAGCATTCGTAGTGGTGCTGCTCGTGTCGCCCGGCAAGCAGGCCGGAGCCGACGGCACAGTCACTGAGGTCGGTTACCTATACTTCCACAACCTCACCGGCATGTGGTGGTGGGGGCTGACATTCGTCGTCGGAGTAGTGCTCGCACTGGCCGGCATAGGCGTAGGCGCGTTCACCCGATCGCGCGGCGGCATCTGGCTGAGCGGCGCCGGAACAATCCTGGTCGTCATCGCCCTCTTTGCCATCGCCGGCTACAACGGCACGTGCTATCTGGCATCGAACACGTTCCCGCAAAGCTCGCTCACGCTCGCCAACAGTTCATCATCAGTCTACACCCTCCGCACGATGGCCTGGGTCAGCATCGCCGTGCCTTTCGTCGTTGCCTACATCGCCTACGTGTGGTACAAGATGAACCGCGGCGGTATTTCCAGTGCCGAAGTCGAAGCCGATTCTCACAACTATTGATCCGCCTGACATGGCCGATACATATCTTACCATAACCGGACACTCCGAAGCCGTCTTCACCGAAAAGCGCAGCAAGTTTCTTGCATTCGCATGGCCTGTGAAGACGGCTGCGGAAGCAAAGGAGCACGTCGACGCGCTCGCCAGAGAGTACTATGACGCACGCCACGTATGCTGGGCTTACATGCTCGGCCCCGACCGCAAGGATTTTCGGGCCAACGACAACGGCGAACCATCAGGTACTGCCGGAAAACCTATCCTCGGCCAGATCAATTCGTTCGGTCTCACCGACGTAGTCGTGGCCGTGGTCAGGTACTTCGGTGGTATAAAGCTCGGCACCTCGGGGCTTATCGTAGCCTATCGCGAGGCCGCGCGTCTGGCCCTCGAGGAGGCAGATATAATAGAGTGCCATGTCACGGCACGGCTACACTTCACATTCCCATATTCCGCGATCAATGAAGTTATGAAGATCGCACGTGCCGGAGGTGTCACCGTAGTCAGTCAGCAGTTCGACAATTCGTGTCGCATGTCGCTCGATGTCAATCTTGACTGCCTCGATGAATACAATCGGCGCCTCAACGATATCGACGGACTCACATTCGATCCATCATAAATCCAACATAATATAAAATAATTATTAATGAAATTAGCTAACATTTTGACAATGACCGCTTCTGCCATGCTGCTGTCGGCTTCGGCCGCTTCGGCCGCCGATGGCGCGGATCAGATCATCGAACGTCCCGACTACAAGTCGCAGACCGGCATCTTCGACATCGACGCACTCGAAGCCCTCGGACGTGTATCGGGACCGCAGGTATCACCCGACGGAAAACTCGTGCTCTACTCGGTATCATACGAAAGCGTGCCGCAAAACAAGTCGAACGCCGAACTATGGCTTATGAACATTGACGGCTCCGGACAACGCCGCATCACCGAAACGCCCAAAAGCGAGGGCGGTGCTACCTGGATTGAAAACGGCAACCGCATCGCATTCATATATGAAGGCGAGGAACAGACTCCTCAGGTATGGGTGATGAATCCCGACGGTACGGAACGGCGCCAGGTATCGCACCTCGAAGGTGGCGTCGCCGGCTTCCTTTTCTCGCCCGACGGATCCAAAATCGTCATGATCGGCAACGTAAAGTACAACCGTACTGCCGCTGACCTTTATCCGGACCTTCCGCTGGCCACCGGACGCGTCATCGACGACCTTATGTACAAACACTGGGACGAATGGGTCACAGAGATTCCCCACCCCTTTGTCGGATCGTTCGACGGATCGGCTGTCACGGACGTGAAGGACATCATGGCCGACGAGCCCTACGAATCGCCCATGAAACCTTTCGGAGGCATCGAATCCTTCGCCTGGACTCCCGACGGATCGGGACTTGTATACACTTCGCGCAAGAAGACCGGTCTTGAATACGCCGTCTCGACAAACTCCGACCTCTACCTATACACCTTCGCCGACGGTTCGACACGCAACCTCACCGAAGGTATGATGGGTTACGACACATGCCCCGCATTCTCGCCCGACGGCCGCTACATGGCCTGGCTAAGCATGGAGCGCGACGGCTACGAAGCCGATAAAAACCGCCTTTTCATCATGGATATGACCACCGGCGAGAAACGAGATCTCACTGTCGACTGGGACTACACAATAGAGGAATTCGCCTGGAATCCTTCAGGCAAGACGATCTGGTTCATTGCCTACCACCAGGGCGTGGCTCCCGTGTTCGAAATCGACGTCAAGACATGTCAGGTGACTGCCGTAGCCGAACAGCTCGCCGACTTCACCTCGCTCGCTCCCGTAGACCAGTCACGACTGATCACCATGAACCACTCCATGATGCGTCCCAACGAGATCTTCCTCGTCACCAAGCCTAAGAAAAAAGGCGCTGCCGACATCCGTCAGCTCTCCGATGTCAACGGACCCATCTTCAGTCAGCTCACAATGCCTGTCGTCGAAAAGCATTGGGTTCCCACCACCGACGGAAAGCAGATGCTTACCTGGGTTGTACTTCCCCCGGACTTCGACGCCACCAAGCAGTATCCCTCTATCTTCTACTGCCAGGGAGGCCCGCAGTCATCCGTAAGCCAGATGTGGAGCTACCGCTGGAACTTTGCCCTTATGGCATCCAACGGCTATGTAGTCATCCTGCCCAACCGCCGCGGCGTACCCGGTTTCGGCACTGAATGGGAGGAACAGATCTCGAAGGACTATCCCGGCCAGAACATGCGCGACTATTTCAGCGCAGCCGATTACATGCTTGCCAAACCCTATATCGATCCCAAGCGCATGGGCGCCACCGGAGCCAGCTACGGCGGCTTCTCCATCTACTGGCTTGCCGGCAATCATCAGGGCCGATTCGCAGCCTTGCTCGCACATGCCGGTATATTCAACACCGAGGCCCAGTACCTCGAGACCGAAGAAATGTGGTTCGCCAACTGGGATATGGGCGGCGCTTTCTGGGACAAGGACAATGCCGCGGCACAGCGTACATTCGCGTCATCACCGCACCGCTTCGTCGACAAATGGGACACACCCATCATGATCAGCCACGGTGAGCTCGACTACCGCATCCTCGCATCACAGGGCATGGCCGCATTCAATGCAGCCCGTATGCGCGGCGTTCCCGCCGAAATGGTGATCTACCCCGACGAGAACCACTGGATCCTCAAGCCTCAGAACGCCGTTCTATGGCAGCGTCTGTTCTTCCGCTGGTTCGACAAATGGCTCAAGAACTGACACAGCACACCGTTTAATAATCATACGGGAAACGCCTGATTTCTATCAAAAGGGATCAGGCGTTTCTGTCTTATACATTTTATTTTCACTATCATTACCGCCAACAACAAAGCGCGGGTACCCGTGAGAGCGCCCGCGCTTGCTATATGCATGTCTCTTCTTAGGCCTTATGGCTGCTTTCGATACTTTCAAGAGTAGATGCGTCATCGCGCTTCTCTCCGGCCGATATATCCTGGCCATTGATCACATACTCCTGATAGTATGCCAGGCACAGCGTCGTGAGCGGCAGGGCTATGATCATGCCTATGAGGCCCAGCAACGTACCCCACACCGACAACGAAAGCAGAATGATGGCCGGATTGAGGCCCATGGCCTTGCCCATGATCTTGGGTGTGAGCACATAGTCGCACACACACTGACTCACGACGTATACCAGCAGACAGCGGCCAAGCTCGGGCCAGAAAGGATCGCCGCCACCTACCGAGGCTATATAGCAGACAATCGCCACAGGTATCAGCGTCACATACTGGAAGTAAGGTATCAGGTACAGTATTCCGACCAGAATACCAAGAATTATGGCCATCGGAATTCCCACGATCGAAAAACCGATACAATACAAAATGGCCGCACACAGTGCTATAAGAGCCTGTCCGCGGAAATAGCGGTTCATGCTGAACTTTATGTCATCTCCGACTTTATATGCCACCGGACGGTATTTAGGCGGTACGAGCATACGGAAGCCCTTCATAAGATTCTTATAATCGAGCAGCACGAAGATCACATATATGAATGTCAGAAGCCATTCAAGCGTATGCAGCAGGAAATCAAGGGTCTGTGCAATCAGCGACGATCCCTTGTCGACGATGCTCTGTAGATGGCCTTCTGCAAAAAGCTGCGACAGGCTGTCGTAATTGATATACCGCATCACGAAATCATGCAGACTTTTCGGAATAAAAGGCACCGTAACCGTCTGCCCTACATTGCGCTTCATCATGTCCATAAGCTGATCGAACTCGTCAATAACCATAGGCACGAAGAAATATCCCAGAATCGACAGAATCAGCGTCACTTCGAAAAGCGTCAGGAAGATAGCTATCGCGCGGCCCTTCAGACGCAGCAATGTGCGCGTGTACTCCACAAGCGGTTCAAGAATGTAGGCTATCAGACAGGCAAGACAGAAGGGCAGCAGCACATTCTTCAGAGTGTTGATAAGCCATATCGCGCCGATCACAAGCAGGCAGCCGATAATCATGCGCACCACGCGATCAAAGGTATATGGTCGTGAATGATTCATAATTTATATTTACGGCTTAATTCATTCAACAGTTTCTGAGCCTTGGCGTCAGTCTCAGCTTCCGTCGCTCCGGCAAAACTCGATTTGGCCGGAATCACCACCCTCGTTCCGGGCGAGATCTGATTCGGATTATTCAGCTGGGGATTAGCGTTGTATATGAAAATCCAATAACTCTTCTTACCATAATGGTCACGTGCCATCGTGGTAAGGTAACGCGACTTCGTCACCGTGTCATACACAGGTTCCGTCGGCGCAGTCACTTCCGACGCAGCAGAAGAAGATGATGGTGTGGCCGAAGGTTCGGAGACAGGTCCGGCCGTGGCAGTAGCGGGATCCGTCGGCGGTTGTACCGTTTCCTGTTGTTCCTCCACGGGTTCGGCAACGGGAACTATCGGCTCGAATTCGCCTATATCGATGGTCGTGGTATCGGTCGACGCCATACCACCGTCGGTATGATACTGACCGAGATGCTTTCCGGCAAAGTATCCGCCTACGACACCGATAATAAGACCGCAAAGCGCACCCAGCACAAGCCAGAGTTTATGACTTGTGGATGATCCGCCATTCCCTTCATCATCGCTATAACGATGCGAATAATACTCACGGACAGGATGCGGTTCGGGTTCGGGTTCAGGTTCAGGTTCGTATTCGGGTGCAGGCATAGGAGCATGTTGTGACTCAGACTCAGACTCAGACTCAGACTCAGGCTCAGACTCGGACTCAGACTCGGACTCGGGCTCGGGCACGGACGCAGGCTCATACGCGGGTTCGGACTCTGGCTCCGGAGCGGGCTTTGGAGCGGAAACGTATTCGGGTTCTGCCTCATGTTCTGCCTCATGTTTTGCCTCAGATTCAAGCATTGGAACGGCCTCGACAGCCCGCTCCTGCTCGTCCGCAGGCTCCGGTTCGGAATCGGAGATGGGAGAGCGCTCCGGCAGGATTGTAGAAACCGTTGTTTCGTCAGATATCTCCTCTGTCGTGTCGGCCTGTCCGAGAATCGACTCTGTGACTCCATCGTTAAGTTCCACTGCCTCAAAAGCC
This sequence comes from uncultured Porphyromonadaceae bacterium, assembly GCA_902470475.1. Taxonomy (GTDB): domain Bacteria; phylum Bacteroidota; class Bacteroidia; order Bacteroidales; family Muribaculaceae; genus CAG-873. The sequence continues at coordinate 57,602 of CABRGT010000001.1, forward strand.
GCAAAAGGTTCATTGGCGATTGCCGCAAGTTCAGGGTCGGCAAGAAATTTCACAGGCGACGCACTGTCATCGTACGGCACAAATTCTCCTATACCTCTGATGATCACTTTTTCGCCGGCCGAAAGACCCTCTTCGATCTGCGCGAACATCTGATGCAGAAAACGCCGCACAACGGCCTGATCGCTCCCGGTACGGGCGGCGATCATGGATATCAGTCTGGGCAGGTTTATTGTTTCATTCATGGCTGTTCAGTTTTTTACGCAGCATTGCCGCGGCATGGAATTCTACCGTGATCTGCGGTGGCAGAAGTACCCGCCGCCCGCTGGCACGGTCGACCGTTATCTCTTCATCAGCCTTTACGGGCTCGAAACTGCCGAACGACGGCACGGCAACCGTTGTCATCGTACGCGCTGATTCCTGCAGAATATCTGCCAGTGCGTCGATCAGTTCCCCGACACGCTTCGGAGTCATATCAAGACTCTTGGCCAGCTTTGCATTGAATATTTTTGAATCCATTACACTCTGATTTGAGGTGTTTTAACTATAATAATATCTTTAAAACGCGACGAATACAGCTTCGAACGGCGCTCGCCTCTTACAAGACATTCGGCCGGTTCGTAGGATGCTATATGCACCGTATCGCGCGCTATCGAATTCGCATTTATACCATCGAGCACGTCCATCAGCCTATGCCGCCGCGCGCGCTCCTCCTCCGTACTGAAGAGCGACTTGCGGATCGCCTGCTCATCAACAAGCTCACTGATCACAATACCGGCCTTTTTGTACGAATAGCCCCTGCGGTAGATCGACCGCAGGCACTCTACGGCCGTCGACGTAATGGCCATCGTGTCGTTGGCTGCCTCGGCAAGTCTCCGACATGCCGAATTGCAGTACTGTTCCATATCATCCCGGAACGCATTCGTATGTATGAACACCGACAGCGAGACAGCCGCCAGATGCCGCTCCCGTAGCTTGCGTGAAACGATCGTGGCAAAAAGTGCCACAGCCTTCCGCAAATCGTCAAATTCCGTAAGCATCGTACCGAACGAGCGCGAGCAGCACATCTGTTTCTGCGGCGGATCGATCATCTCTGTGTCGATACACGACTGCCCGTTGAGTTCACGCCACGTCCGCTGCAGAGCCACATTAAATGTCCGGAGCACATCTTCGGCCGGCATATCGGCCAGGTCAAGCGCCGTGTCTATGCCCATCTGCATCATGCGCCGCGATATTCGGCGCCCTACACCCCACACATCTCCAACAGGAAGCAGCGACAGTGCCTTGCGCCGGGCTTCATCCGTACCAATCATGCAGACGGACCGATAGCCGGGATATTTTTTCGCATAGCGGGCGGCGACCTTGGCAAGCGTCTTGGTGGAAGCGACTCCGATTGAGACCGGTATACCCGTGTCACGACGCACCCTGCGCACTATGTGACGACCGAATTCAGGAAGTTCAGTCGGATCCCATCCGTCCAGATGCAGAAAGGCCTCGTCAATAGAATAGATCTCAATTTCAGGCACCAGCGACGATAAGGTCGCCATCACACGGTTCGACATGTCGCCGTAAAGCCTGTGGTTGCCCGACAGGACCTCCACTCCATGGCGGTCGCACAGCGTCTGAATCCTGAAATACGGATCGCCGCGTTTCAGCCCCAGAGCCTTGGCCTCGTTGCTCAGAGCCACGGCGCATCCATCGTTGTTCGACAGAACCACCACAGGCCTGCGGCGCAAGGCCGGCGCAAACACACGTTCGCACGACACGAAGAAATTATTGCAGTCGACCAGTCCGTACACGTCCTTTTATCAGCGTTTTGCCCGCGGATGCCGGCGATGTTGCTTTATCGTGTATGTCACCACACCCCACACCTCGAACTGTGATTCCGGTGTGACCAATATAGGATCGAACGACTCGTTCGACGGAATCAGGCGCACCTCTCCGTCGCCGAGCGATATGCGCTTCAGCGTGAAATCGCCGTCGAGACAGCACACAGCCAGATCGCCGTCCGACGGTTCTATCGAGCGGTCTATCACAAGTATGTCGCCCGGCTCTATGCCGTCGCCTATCATCGATTCGCCCGACACACGGCCATAAAACGTGGCCGCAGGATGTCGGATCAACTCACGGTTGAGGTCTATCGACTCGTTGATATAGTCCTGGGCAGGCGAGGGAAAACCTGCCTGTATGCCCTGGTCGGCATAAGGCAGAGCCAGATGGCTCGACAAGTCGGGAGTATATATCTCAAGTTCAGTTTCCGCCTTTGTCATTGTCGGAGAGAGGATGTGATTCAGTCAAACAATTCTTCCTTTATAGCGTATCTCGGGCGGCGCTTCACCTCTAAGTATATTTTTCCGATATACTCGCCGAGTATGCCGATCGACATGAGTATCAGCGATCCGAGAAACCATACCGACAGAATCAGCGACGTCCAGCCACTCACGGCCGAGCCTGTGAAATACGACACCAGCACCCATACGGCCACCACTATGTCGATCAGCATCAGCAACAGACCGACAAGGAAGATTAAAGTCATCGGCTTGGCCGTGAACGAGGTCACGCCGTCGACAGCCAACGACAACATCTTGCTGAGCGGATACTTGCTCTCGCCTATCTCTCGGGCCGGTCGCGGATACTCCACGACAGCCGTCTTCAGTCCCAGTTGCGGCACTATGCCGCGCAGGTACATGGATCTCTCGCCGTATTCAGCCAGCAGATGCAAGGCCCGGTTGCTCATCAGACGGTAATCGGCATGATTCGGGATGGTCTCTACGCCCATTTTCTGCATAAGCTTGTAGAACATCCCCGCCGTGCCGCGTTTGAACACCGTGTCCTTGTCGCGGTTAGACCGCACACCGAACACAATCTCGCAACCTTTATTGTATTCCGAGATCATCTTCTCGATCGCCGACGGATCGTCCTGCAGATCGGCGTCCATCGTCACACATGCGTCGCAACGGTCCATCACCGATTCAAGCCCGGCGATCAGTGCGGCCTGCTGTCCGCGGTTGTGGGCCAGCGAAATGCCTTTCACACGCGGATCCATGGCATGAGTCTCGCTCACGATCCGCCACGTGTCGTCCCTGCTGCCGTCATCTACAAGGAAGATGTATGAATCATCAGAGATCAGTCCGCGCGACACGAGCCGCTCCATCAGCCCAAGCATCACCTCGAGCGTATGCGGCAGTATTTCCTGCTCGTTGTAGCAGGGCATCACTATTGACAGGCGCATATATCTTACTCCTCCGTTTCCGGCATTTAGGCAGTCCGCAGACGGCTGTCCGGACAGCCGTCTGCGGTACTGTGATTTATAATTAATAAGCGCGGGCGATGATCACACGGCGCTTGGACGGCTTTCCTGTGACCATGCACACGCCTTCCTCCTCCTCGCCTTCGAGAGGTATACAGCGGATCGTGGCCTTGGTCTCGGCCTTGATGCGTTCCTCGGTCTCGGTCGTGCCGTCCCAATGGCAGAGGAAGAAGCCGCCGTCCTCGATCTTTTCCTTGAACTCGTCGTACGAATCACACTTATAGACACGACTGTCGCGCATCTTAAGCGCTTTTTGATAGATATTGTTCTGTATGTCCTCGAGCAGGGTGTTGACGGTATCGGCGATTCCGGCCAGCGGCAGCGTCTCCTTTTCGAGAGTGTCACGACGCATGACTTCAACGGTGCCGTTCTCAAGATCGCGGGCGCCGATGGCCAGACGCACGGGCACACCCTTGAGTTCATAGTCGGCAAACTTGAAGCCGGGGCGGCGCTTGTCATCGTCATCGTATTTTACGCTGATGCCCAGCTGTCCCAGGCGTTCCACGATCGGCATCACGGCCTCGGTGATGGCAGCCAGCTGCTCGGCATTTTTCGATATAGGCACGATCACCACCTGGATCGGCGCCAGATGCGGCGGAAGCACCAGGCCGTTATCGTCGGAGTGGGCCATGATCAGCGCGCCCATCAGGCGCGTCGACACACCCCAGGAGTTGGCCCATACGTATTCGGGCTTGTTTTCCTTGTTGACGAAAGTCACATCGAAGGCCTTTGCGAAATTCTGGCCCAGATTGTGCGACGTACCCGACTGAAGGGCCTTGCCGTCCTGCATCATCGATTCGATGGTATAGGTGTTCAGGGCGCCTGCGAACCGTTCATTAGCCGTCTTCACGCCGATGATCACCGGCAGAGCCATATAGCGGCGGCAGAATTCGGCATAGAGGTTGATCATCTGCACTGTGCGCTTCTCCGATTCCTCGGCCGTGGCATGGGCGCAGTGGCCCTCCTGCCATAGGAATTCGGCCGTACGCAGGAACATGCGCGTGCGCATCTCCCAGCGCATCACATTGCACCACTGGTTGCATATCACGGGAAGATCGCGGTAGGAATGTATCCAGTTCTTGTATGTGCCCCAGATAATGGTCTCCGAAGTAGGACGTACGATCAGTTCTTCTTCAAGTTTGGCTTCAGGATCTACGATCACACCGGTGCCGTTGGGGTCGTTCTTGAGACGGTAGTGGGTCACTACAGCGCACTCCTTGGCGAAACCTTCCACATGCTCGGCCTCGCGACAGAGAAACGACTTCGGAATCAGCAGCGGGAAATAGGCGTTCTTCACTCCTGTTTCCTTGAACATGCGGTCGAGTGTCTGCTGCATTTTTTCCCATATAGCGTAGCCGTAGGGCTTGATCACCATACAGCCGCGCACTGCCGACTGCTCTGCCAGATCGGCTTTTACCACAAGTTCATTATACCACTGCGAATAATTTTCCTGGCGCTTGGTCAGGTGTTGTAGTTCTATTGCCATATTAAATCGTTCGTTGTTTTCCTTTCGTATTAATGTGCAAAGTTAAGCATTTTTTTACAATTCCGGAGCCATTATATATAATAATGAGGCGAGATACCGCTGACGGTCACTTCACTTTGACGCCTGCGGCCCGCAGCATCTCCACATCGGGAATGACGATGAATTCCACACGGCGGTTGATCGCGCGGTTGGCCAGCGAGTTGTCGGGCTGCAGCGGCTCATCGTGGGCAAGGCCGTAGGGTATCACATTGGTCTCTTTCTGATCGGCGAGCTGCCACAGATAGTCGTCGATGGCATTGGCGCGCGCAGCCGAGATCGAGTCACTGTAAGCCTCGTCGCCGGTATCATCCGTGTGGACGGCCACAAGCATCTTGTATCTGCCAGGCTCGCGCACTACCGTCGCAAATGGCTTCAGCACACCTCCTGCCGACTGTTTGAGCGCCACAGCCCCGGGAGCAAAAAGCTTTTCGCACGGAACTGTCACGCGGAGTACTTCGCCGTTGCGCGTCAGCTCGGCGGCATAGCCGTCCTTCACGAAATAACGGCGCAGCTGGTCCATGGCACTCGCCACATAGTTGTGCGCCTTCTGCGGAACTGCCGGCACGGCCATATTTTCCGACACACTCATGTCGAGATTGTCAGGGGCTTCCTGTCCCGACCCTGTCAGCGGCAGAACAGCGACGGCCAGGCCTGCTATTACCAAAGAGGAAAGAATCTTTCGCATTGTTCAATAATATGTTTTTATCGGACCGGTTACAGACCCGACTCATAATCAAGATATGCACGTACCAGCGGCTCGACATCGTCGGCGGCCACATTGGCGCCGCGGTCCCTGGCCAGCATACGCTTCACATAGGCCACCAGGTCGGCGGGATCCACCTCGTCATCGTCATCCGCATCGACATCGATTTCAAGCAGTCCGTTCGACTCATAATAGTCATATATCATATCTATGATATTGAGCAGTTCGTTGTCGTCGTAGGCGGTACCGGCGGCTGCCTGCATGGCCTTTACCGCGTCATTCTCATCAAAGTCCATAGCTTCACTTGTTTAATTCAATCAGACCTTCGGGCAATTGCAGGGACAGATAGCGGGCTTCGGGATCGAATTCGATCAGCAGCTCGTCATGATAAGGCACTATCACCTGGCGTCCGGACGTATCGCACGCATATATCAGAACGTTTGCCGTCGAATCGTCGACCGACTCGATCGTCCCGACCGGGATGTCGCCGTCGCGCAACTCATATCCTACCATGTCCGACAGATAGACGCCTTCTTCATCATCCTCCGCGGTGTGAGGCAGACGGGCTGCGGGATAGTACACATCGTGCATGGCCAGGGAGGCGGCCGCGTTCTCATTGTCCGCGCCGTCGAACCTCACAAGCCAGTCGGCGCCCCGCGGCCGCGACGCGGCCACGAAAAACGGCACATATATGCCCTCGATGTCGAGCACCATGAATCCGAGTTCTTCGGGCGTATAGCGTCCGTCAAGCTCGAGCTGAAGCTCGCCCTTGATGCCATGCGGCTTATAAAGCCTGCCTATCTGCTGCAGCTCGCTCCGTCTGATCATTTTTTCCGTTTTTTCTTCGATGGCGAGGGAGCCAGCGCGTAATCCTGGAGCATCAGATCCTCGGGATAAATCTCGATGGCACCGTCGCTCATCTCGTAAAGATCCTTGAATACCTTAACATCCTCGACTCCTTCGGGATTGGCAGCCAGCTGGAGTTTCTTCATATGGTTGGCAAGCAACTCGATGAACGCGTCACGTTCTTCACCCGGCTCCATCGCACACGCACGCGCCACCATCTCTTCCACGAGGTGACCGTACTGGCGGCGTCGGATTGCCGTCGTGCCCTTCGACACGGACTGCGGACTTTCCTCGAGCGCGTCCGGCTTGAGCAGTTCGAACGGAAGGTCGACATCAAGCCTGAAGTCGCTGATCAGCGCCAGATGGTCCCACAGCTTGCGGCGGTAGGCCTGCTGGTCACCCTGTACGGGAAAGAGAATAGCCATGGCATCGACTATCGAGCGGGCACACCGCGTGCGCTCATCACGGTCCTCGATCGTCAGGCAATGATCCACCATATTCTGTATATTCCTGCCGTATTCCGGCAGGACCAGAGGTTTCATATGATTCTTGTATGTAAGCACTGTCCTTATCTTTTTTGTTATGTGCAAAGTTAGTTATTTTTTCGCAATTGACCCAACATCGGACGACGTTATTCGATTTAACTATATGTACAGTCAACAGGAAGTCGGCGCCCGGTCCGGTCGATTTTTGCAGGTCGGCCGCAGATCTTTTGCCTGAAAAAAATCAATCAGTAAGAAAATAATTACTAATTTTGCACTATGAATAATGATCGGATAAAAAACGAACACCCAATACTCTCAAAGATTAAATTCATGGAGCGGAGCGACCTTCTCAGAGTCGTAAACGGCGCTTACATCGCTGAAAGATTCTTTGGCAAATCCGGCAGCTGGTTCAGCCAAAAGCTCAACAACAACATCAAGAACGGTAAGCCGTGCGAATTTACTCCCGCTGAACGTGAAATCCTCAGCAACGCACTGCACACAATAGCGATCGAACTGGAGGACTTAGCTGACGAACTGCAATAAATAATTCATCATCTGTCAAACAATCGCAGACGTCAGTTCAGACCCGACGGTTTTTGAAGCCGTCGGGCCTTTTTAATATCGTCCCGACGGCATGCAAGAAAAAGTCCTTTTAAGTACACAATTAGCTTTCTGTCATTCGACTGTGGCGCCCGATTGGGTATTCGGCCGCGAGCTGATGACGTTGATGTCACCCGCAAGGTTGTATTCCTTACCGTCGGATCCGCGTGCCTTGATCACATAATAATACACCCCCGAGCCTACGGTCTTGCCGCCATGTCGCCCGTCCCAGCCCTGCGAAGGATCGGTGAGATGCGCGAGTTCCTGTCCCCAGCGGTTGAAGATGTGACAGTCAAACGATATGATCGACCTGTAGCTGACTTTCCACTCGTCGTTGACACCTTCTGACGTACCGGGCGAGAAAGCATTGGGGCATTCCAGACGCGAATCTCCGACTGACACCGTATATGTGTCGCTTACGTACTCGCACGTTCCATCGGCATTATTGGCCACGAACCGCACATATGTCATACCCGCTTCTGTGAATTCATAAGCGAATTCCAGCTGGTCGTAGCTGTAGTTCACGTCGTCGAATCCGGGATAGGCCGACACTTCCCATCGGTGATATATGGCCGCGTCCGTGACGGCAGCACGGAACGTGATCTCGCAAGGCGCCGAACCGCCAAGCTCGGCTTCGATCTTCTGCTCATTGTCGTTGTCGCGATCGGCCTGCTCGGCCGAAGTCTCGGCCTGCACAGCGGTGGTGACAAAGGTACCCGACTGCACGTCGGCACCGGTTCCCCACTCTGTCGCGAAGCGGTCGGGATGAAGCGTAAACTGTGTGTCACACAGTGGTACAGGTGCCGAGACCGTCTCTGAGAGGCCTGCGAAATTTTCCGAGACAGGCTGCTGCACATAGGCCATGTCGGCTTCTGAGAAACGCAGCGATGCATAGCTCAGCACGATGCCGCGGTCGAGTTCCTCGCGCCGGCCGTTGACCGAATAATAATATATTGGGAGCGCCGGATTCTCAATATGCAGCTGCACCCGGTCACAGTCCGACGATATGGCCGTCAGTCCACTCACAGCATAGGGATGATTGGCATAGTTCACCACCCACACGCATGTACGGCGCGTACCGTCGCTGATGACATAGCCCATGTCATCGGCACCGAGAGTTATCACGGACCGGGAGCCGTCGGAAGCTGACGCCACATCCTCGGCATATCCTCCGCCGAGATTGCTGTATCGCTGCCAGCTCACTTGACTCGGATCGGCCGCCGGAGTATAGGCCAGAGTACACCCGGCCGCATTCTCCACCACAATGATTCCTGCCAGGCCGGTTGTGGCCGGCGCCTGGACATTGATTGCCCGCGAACCGTCGACCGTCAGGGATGTCTGCGCCGGAAGGGCTGCCGCGGCCATGGCAGCCGCCGTCAGTATCATATATCTTTTCATATCTTTACCTTGTCAGGGTTACGTGCTATAAAATCTTTCCACGACGAGGACTTTGCCACCGCCGGCTTACCCGATTCATAGAAATGACACAGGGCTGCCGCCAGAGCATCGGTCGAATCGAGTTCGGGCAGCATATTCTCCTCGCCGATTTTCAATATGCGCTTCAGCATCTCGCGTACCTGTTCCTTGGAAGCCGCTCCATTGCCCGTGATCGCCTGTTTGATCTTTCGCGGCTCATATTCGGTGATAGGTATCTCGCGCGACAGAGCGGCTGCCATGGCCACACCCTGCGCGCGTCCGAGTTTCAGCATCGACTGTACGTTCTTGCCGTAGAAAGGAGCCTCGATAGCGAGCTCGTCGGGCAGATACTGGCTACAGAGATCGAGCACGCGGTCGTAGATGCGGCGCAGACGCATGTAGTGCGTTTCGAAGCGGCTAAGCTTCACCACGCCCATCGCGATCAGGGACGGATGCTTGCCGTTGACACCGAGAATGCCGTAACCCATCACGTTTGTCCCGGGGTCGATTCCGATAATGACGCGCTGATAGTCGCGGGATTCATTCATTGGAGTTCGGATAAGGTGGTTGAGAAAAACACCGCGCGCGAGGGCCACCGCTGCAATATTGTATCGAACAGTCGGCTGCCGTGATCGGCGTACCATGTCTCGATGTCATCGCGCGAACAGGCCCGCAGGTGCAGCGCCAGGCTCGTCACGCCAGGTTCGCTTTCGGCCTCCACGCGGAATAGTTCGGGCGCCGTAAAATATTCGCCGTCGGACGTCGCCGAGGGTATGAACTCTGTGCGCAGCCATTCGACGAACTCTCTCTCGATGGCCGCGTCAATGCCGAATGTAGTGTTATATAGAAGCATATCGTATAATTTTCAGGATGGTGTATTGAACAATCTGTTGCGCATGAAGCGTACGGCGAATCCGGCGTGACGCAGCAGCGTAGGCCAGAAGCCGTAGTAGTACGACATGATTCGGAACCGCTCTTTGAGCGACTTCTTGCGGTTGGCCGTCGTCATGCCTTCCGACAGATAATCGACAAGTACGCCGTCGATGTATTCATTGCGCCGCGAATGCTGCAGACAACGGATACACCAGTCATAGTCGGCCGAAAACCTGTATGCGGTATCATATAGCGGAGCTATACGCTTGAGGGCGACAAACGCCTGATGGCACACCAGCATCCCGCGGGCGAAATCACGGTAACCGAGTTTATCGGGAGCCGTAAGGTGTCGTGGAGCCAGGTAAGCGCCCTTGTCGTCGACCAGATTAGTCTGCCCGTAGACGATCCCGGGCATGTTGCTCCGGTCGATACGGTCGCTGATCATCTGGAGTGTCTGTGGCGAATGGAATTTATCGCCGGCATTAAGAAATATCAGGTAAAGGCCACGCGACAGTCCGATGCCCTTGTTCATCGCGTCGTAGATCCCATGGTCGGGCTCCGACTTTACAATAAGCCTGTCGGGCCGCTGACACGCGGCACTTACCACATCGAGCGTACCGTCGGACGAGGCCCCGTCGACAATGATATGCTCATAGTCGCCGCATGTCTGCTCTGTCACGCTGCCGACCGTCCTGCCTACGGTCGAAGCGGCATTATAAGTCACTGTGATTATCGAAAAACGCGGAGGCGAAGCTTGGTTCGTTGACATTGTCATTTATTTTTGGTAAGATGCTGTCTTTGAATCAGCCTTTATGAGTTCTTCGGCTTTGGCCGTGCCGGCCTGGCACCGCATCGTATAACCGATCTGCCGTCCTGAAAGATTCGAGGCAAGCGACATTGAAAAGCTGTCGGTCTGCGGGGCAGCCACAAGTTCGCAGGCCACGGTTTCGTTGGCGGCGATGTCAAGAATGCGCTCGGGTGTGGAAGTGAGATGGGCTGCCGGAATATCCTCCACCCGCACAGTACGCCGGTAAAGATTGTCTTTCGCGTCTGACAGATACACATTGAGCGCGTCGCCGGCATTGGCCACGACAGCGAACATGGGCCGGGAGTCACGATAGTAACTCGTGTCGCGGTTCTCGGGCTTCTGCAATATCTCGCTCATCGGGACCCTAAGCAGACGCTGACGGTCGAACATCATCAGCAGACTGCCCGTCTGAGCTTCCTCGGGAGTGAATGCAAGCACCAGCGGCAGCTCGTATTCGCGGTAGTAATCGCGTCGCGAGTGGCTGAGGGTATTGTCGGCTGAAAAGTACAGATACCCGGCCGGAGCCACGAACCCGTCCTCACCGTCATGCAGCACGTTCTGGCGCCAGGCCGACGTTGCGATCCGCGCGAGCGGCTCTGCATGACGCGCAGTATCTGCGGCGACCGGCTGAGCAGCCTGCACGGGCTGCGGCCGCTCGGCGACTACAACCTCCTCGGCTCCGGTGTCGCGGCGCTGTGACTCGCGGGCGCGCCGCTCCAGTTCGAATTCTCCGCGCTCGCTTTCATCGAGCTTCATGGTCGTGCCGCTGCGGCGCACGTAGATCACACCGCCGAGCTCTACGGGCGATACCCGGGGCTGCACTTTCACTATGATCACATCGCGGGTGGCCTCGGAGTCAGGTTCAATCTGCACACTTTCGGTCACGAGCGTGCCCCACGTCTGCCTCACCAGATTTGTAAGGAAGTTGCACACGTTGTCGGGAGTGCGTATATCGAAATGACTGGAGCCTATGATGCCTTTGTGGCGCTTGTAATACTCGAAATCCTCGAACAGTCCGGCCTCGCAGTGCGTGGAGTCGTTCACGCCGATATAAAGCGTGCCGCCCGAAGCGTTCATGAACCCGGCTATCGTGCGCAGTATCACGTGCTGCTGCCGGTCCGGATCGGCATCGACCTTGTCGGCCGCCGACTTGCGCGCCGGGTACACGATGCTCGACTTGAATTCCACAAACTGGTTCTCGGAGCCGTACGACTTGAGCACACGCGGCTCGAAATTGACGCCGAGAAGGCGTGCTATCTCTGCCTTGAGCCCCTTGGCTATGGTGTTTTCCTCACGGCCTTCTTCAGGAAGCATGTTGTACGACAATACCATGCGCGCAAGAGTGTTCTCAAGGTTGTTGCGTGGCTTGCTTATCGTAGCCCATAGCGACTCGTTGCGCGAACTGTCACCAAGCCACGACACGATCTCCAGACGGTGGAAAATGATCTGAAGCAGAGGCGACAGGTCTGCTTCCGCACGGCGCGACTCGAGCTCTGCCGCGTCGACACGGCTGTTGGACGCATAGAACTGGTGCTGATGGAGCAGCGAGGCATGCGTCAGCAGATTGGCCGCCATGCCTGTATCGCCTACCGACAGCGCCAGCAGACGCGCGAAACGCAGGTAATCGAAAGCATTGAGCAGTTTTGAACAGGTCATCGACTTGAAGCGGAACAGCTGCACGATTTCCCCGACATCCTCGCGTGTAAGACTTTCCGTGTCGGGCTCGGCTGTCACATCCTGCTCGTCATGGTCTCCGTCGGCCACCACAGCCAGCCCGTTAAGGAGGCTGACAAAAGCTATGGCCTTATCGACCTTCACATCATCGTCCGACAGTCCCAGGATAGAGCCTTCGATGTGCGCCGGATTGCTGAAGTCAAGCACGCGGAAATCGACCACATCGCCCGGGCGCAGGTCACGTTCGTCGCCGCGCCCGAGATATACGCCATAACCGCAGTCGCCTATCACCAGATACTCGTTCGGCGACATCCATGTCACCACGCCATGATATGTCTTGTTATAGTCGAGCAGCGACGGCGCCTGGTTGGCTACATCATCGGTCAGCGACATGCGGTAACGTCCGAAACTGTCCACACCGATGATCCTGGCGAAGAAATGCAGCGGCTCGCCGTCATCATCGCGGAATGCCTGTTCGATCATCGTGCGGTTTCGGTCGAGGTCCAGTCCGCGCAGGTTGTATGATACAATGTCGCTGCGGCTGATGTAGCCGTCGCCGGGCAGAAACGCCGGATCGTCGATACGGCACCGCCACTGTGGATCCTCCCCTCCGGCGATTTCCCGCGAATCGATGATCACGGCTACCTGATCTCCCTCCTCGGCGCGACGCCGCTCGCGCAGCTCGCTCTCCGGCTGGGATGACTTCTCGAACAGAACCTTTTCGATATCGCTCCACATCTGCCGGTGGGCGTCAAAGCTGTTGATGCGCGAACCGTTGAGACTCTTTATGCCGTCGAGATAGACCTGCGGCGAAAGCCACGGCATCATCGTCGACGGTAACACGGGAGTGATGTCGGCATCGCCCCGGCGTCGGATGCTGACGCCCTCCTCGGCAGCCGTAATGTCGACATTTCCGGCTCTGAACAGCCGCACGGGAAGCGCACTGCCCGGACGTCCCACATCCACCGACGCCTTTGTCATAAGCAGCTGCTGCTCCTTTATGTCATCGTAGCCGAACTCCATGGGCAGCCGTGCGCCCAGCAGAGTCACGTACGATTTGTCGAGCAACACGTCGCTCTTGGCAGGCCGCAACAGCGAAATGTAGCGGTAGAACAGCGCACGGTTGCGGCGGGCTGACTCGTCGTCGCGCTTGCCGCCGATGAGCATCTGTAGCGCTATCGCCGTCACGATCTTTCCCAGGCGGTCGTTCTCAGGCTCGGTCTGAGCCTGCGGCAGGCGGTCGATCTCGCGGCGGCTAAGCTGTATATAAATCTCGAACTGCCCGACAAAGGCGCTTCGGAAGGGCTCCTGAGTCCATGTGTCGAGATTCCACTCCATGATCGTGTCGAAAATGCCGCCGAGATAGCTCTTCACAAGCGACGGCTGTGTGCGGAGTATCAGCATCAGCGTGGCAAACTGATCCACCGGATGATAAAGATAACCCGCCAGCCGCAGTTTCTCCATCAGACTGGTAATGAAGCCGTCGATATCGTCGTCCATGAATATCTGAAGGGCCGCATTATAGGGTTTCAGACCTTCGACAAGCGCCGTCATCTGTTCCTGGATTGACCGGCGGATAGTCTTCTCGGCCTGGCGCAACAGTCCCGAGCCTTCAATGATGTAAAGGGCGGCGGTGCGGAGTATTCCGAGGGCCTCCTGCATCAGTGTGCCATGACGCTTTATGTCAAGACTCTTGAAATAGTCGGGCAGCGAATCGGCGGCCGCCTTGAGGGCGGTTATGATCCACGACGGATTCCGGGCAGCCATCTCCGCACGCGCCTCGGCGAATTCGGCACGCAGGGTGAATACGCTGTTTATAAGCCTGGCGGCGGTACCACCGACACGGATACGCGACAGAAAATCGTCCATGGTCAGCAGCGGCAGCTTCACATCGCCTTCGCAAAGCTCCAGATTGTAGGCCATCGAATTAAGCTTCGTAAAGCGGCACATAACGCTGCGGCCACGCGTCAGGGGGGTGGTGTTCTGAAACAGGTTGAACCGCAGTCCGTGACGGTCCTCGAGCACATACGGGTCGCCGGGTCGGCGCGGCTCGGCATATACGGTAAATTCCTCAGCCTGCTTGCGGGCGTAGCTGTCGCCGTAGAAGCGGCGCACATACATCGGCATGCAATGCCCGAGCACGGGGCCATTCCTGGTCATCGACTTCACGCGACACGTCAGCGACACCGGCGTAGGCTGCTCGCGCTGGAATTTCAGTTTACTGATAAAGAAATCACTGTAGCCGGGCACTTTCAGCCGGTACATGTCGTCGCTCTCTCCGAAATCTCTGACTACCTCAAATTCATAGGTCTGTCCAATTTTATAGTCCATACGTCTTTCATGTACACATTGAATAAAATAAAGACAAACTTACAAAAAATATCGATACGAAAACGCGATTCAACGTTCTTTAACATTGCGGTCTCCTCCGACGGCCACATATGACTGAATGCGTAAATGCCACCGATGCCACAGTACATTTCACGCTTACGCCTGGACTGCCGTAAGTGGGCACGGTCAGTTGGCATGGACATCGCGAGGGATGACCAGCCACGATTTGTAGGGAATTCCCATCTTCTTGACAATCTGCTGCCAGTATCCGTCGCCATCGCCGGTCAGAAGCTCAGTCGCCGGCATATCTTCCGGCACCGGCGCCCAGGTGTTCTCCTTGACCTCACCTTCGAGCTGCCCCTTGCTCCATCCGCTGTAGCCGATGAAGAAGCGCATGAAACCTTCGGTCGGATATCCCTCGTTGACATAAGCGATCGCGCGGTCGAATTCGCCGCCGATATACAGTCCTGGAGCGTAAAGCCTTGCTCCGGGGATGATTTCCGGACCGAGGGTATGGATGAAATAAAGCCTGTCCTGACTCAACGGACCGCCGCAGTAGACGGGAACCTGCGCTCCGCTCTCGCCAACACCGTCGAGCACTTCCTGCAAAGTGTAACTCATGCGGTTGTTCAGCACCACGCCGGTTGCGCCTTCCGACTCGTCATAATCGATCAGCGAGATGACCGCTCGTTCAAACCAGACTTCGCTCAGGAAAGGCTGCGCAACAATCAGAGACCCGCCTTTGAGCGGCATTTTCACAGTCGTCAGATTGAAGAATGTAGTGTCGAGATCTTTCATAGTGTCGTCCGTTTTTTGAAATTGTTAGGCTTTACTTGATAACAACATCGGCGCCTCTTTTGTTACCTGTCGGTGACAAAATTCCCTACAAAACACGCAAGGCCGCGCCTTGCGGGCGCAGCCATGAGTGATAAGTCTGCGGAAAAAGAATACCGGCCTCAGGCCTTCACGCGGCTGATGTACGAGCCGTCGCGGGTATCGATTTCGATAGAGTCGCCTTCGTTGACGAACAGCGGCACGCGCACCTCGGCACCGGTTTCCACCGTAGCGGGCTTCAGGGTGTTGGTGGCTGTGTCGCCCTTGATGCCGGGCTCTGTGTACGTGATCTTAAGCACGGTCTTGATCGGCATTTCTGCATAGAGCACCGTGTCGGTCGAAGCATCGCTCACCACTTCCACGGTGTCGCCTTCCTTCATGAAGTCGGCGCCGGTCACGAGTTCCTTATTGATGGGAATCTGCTCGAATGTCTCGTTGTTCATGAAGATGTCGTCGCCGCCGTCGGCATAAAGATACTGGTAGGGACGGCGCTCCACGCGTACGTCTTCCAGTTTCTCGCCGATGTTGAAACGGCGTTCGAGTACGCGGCCGTCGACCACATCCTTTAATTTTGTGCGCATGAAGGTATTGCCTTTGCCGGGCTTTACGTGGAGGAACTCCACGCAGAAGTAAAGACGGCCATCCATGCGGATGCAGGTGCCGTTTTTGATGTCTTGAGCGTTGATCATATCGTTTGTACGTTGATTTTGGCTGCAAAATTACTAATTTTCCCGCATTATTCCGCACTTTGCCAGGCTTTTTTATCGAAATATCTGCATATACAAACGACAAAAATCTGAATTACAGCCGCTAAAGAATCCCGAGATGCCTGAACATCACGGCGTATCGTTCGGCTTTCTGCTCCAGCGGGAGCGGATAGGCGCGTGAGGTCGACGGCATGCGCCATATCTCCAGTCCGTCCGCGTCCACAGTCATTGATCCCTGCGGCGGGATCTGTGTACCGGTCAGGGAGGCGATCACTCCTGCCGCTTTCTCGCCGGTGGTGGCCACGGCCCGGCACTCGGGCATCCGTGCCAGAAGTCCTTTCAGATCGACCGGCTCCACTATCTCCAGGAATTTATCGCTCGCATTGCCGCGGTGACGATAGACTTTATGCCCTGTGTCATTCAGCGCGATGTGCCGCTCGGTAAGCATCTCCTTTATCATATCGACCCGAAAAGTGCGCGAGGCGGTATCGTAAAGCGCGTCGCGGTCGCCATAGAACAGCAGTCCGCACACACGCCAGAAGTCATTGCTCCGGTTGGGGTAATAGAAATTCATGCTCCATCGCTTTGGCTGCGGCGGAAAAGTTCCCATGACGAGCACTCTGGCTCCGGCAGGAATGAACGGTTCCCAGGGGTGTATCTCGCATTCTTCTTCAGTATATTCCATATTATCTTTTTTACTTTATAACGCCGCGAAAGGAAAAATTGTATTGCGGCGCTCCGTTTTTTTACCGATTCTTTGGTGTGAATTTAAAAAAATGCTAATTTTGCCACCAAAGTTATGATCAACGACCATATGAATAAAGGTAAAGTAATCGTCATATCCGCTCCTTCGGGCTGCGGGAAATCCACCATTATCAATGCCATTCTCGACGAGGGAGAGTTCGACCTCGGCTTCTCGGTATCGGCCACCAACCGGCAGCCGCGCCAGGGCGAGCAGGACGGAATCCACTACCGCTTCATGACCACCGCGGAATTCCGCGATGCCGTCGACCGCGGCGAATTCATCGAATGGGAGGAAGTCTACGCCGGGCGCTATTACGGCACACTGCGCTCGGAAGTCGACCGCATCATCGAAGCCGGTCACAACGTAGTGCTCGACATCGATGTCAAGGGCGCGCTCAACGTCAAGAAAGCCTACGGCGACAGTTGCCTCACGCTTTTCATCCAGCCCCCGAGTGTCGGAGAACTCCGCCGCCGGCTCGAGAACCGCGGCACGGAGGACCCCGCGGCAATCGACGACCGCATAGCGCGCGCCGAATATGAACTGAGCTTCGCCCCGAAATTCGACCGCACCGTAGTCAACGGCGACCTCGACACTGCCGTCGCTGACACCGAGGCCATTCTTCACGACTTTATAGGCTGACACATGTCCACCACCGACCGACCGAAACAGACCGTCGGAATATTGGGCGGCTCGTTCAATCCCGTGCACATCGGCCATCTGATTCTGGCCAGCTTTCTGGTCCAGTGGGGCTACGTCGACAAGGTATGGCTTACACTGTCGCCGCGTAATCCGCTCAAGGATCCGTCGGCGCTGCTGCCCGACACAAAACGCCTCGCCATGCTCAACATCGCCCTCAAGGGCGCACGCGACATCGACGTATGCGACATAGAGCTGTCCATGCCACGGCCGTCATACACCGTCAACACCCTCGACACGCTGGCATCGAAATACCCCGACAAGCAGTTCCGGCTCATCATCGGAAGCGACAACTGGGCCATCTTCGACCGCTGGCGCGATCCGCAGCGCATCCTCGATCATTACGGCGTGATCGTATATCCGCGCGACGGCTATCCGGTCAGTCACCACATCGACGGAATGGAAGTGGTGAAAGCGCCGCTCGTCGACATTTCAAGCACATTTATCCGCAACTCTGTGGCCCGCGGGCGCGACGTAAGCTATTTCCTCCCTCCGGGAGTCTTCAAGTATATAACCGACCACAAACTATATCAGCCATGACCAACAACACACTGGCTTTCATAGCCCTGTGCAACGAATACTGCGCCGAGCTCGAACACTGCCGCGAATCCGAGCCGCAGGCATTCGTGGGCCGCATGCTCGACCTGCTGCCGCGCATATACATCACCGCACGCAGCCTGCAGCCTGACCCTGCAGCCGATCCCGACAGCATGGCCATCATTCCAGCTCTTGAGGAAGACACGTACGACCAGGTGCGACGTGCCGCAGAACTCGTCCTGGGCGAGCACGACACATATCTCGAGACTTTCGTCAGCGACATGAAATACAGCGACGAACCTATCGGCGCAAGTATCTCCGAGTCGCTCGCCGACCTCTTTCAGGTGATGTTCAATTTCATAGAAACCGTGCGCGACGCCGCTTCCGAGACTGTCGAGGACGCCGTGGCCGTCGTAAAGGAAGATTTCGACACATATTGGAGCCAGACTCTCTGCAACGTCATGCGCCCCCTTAACTCAATATATCAAAATGCCTTCGATCAATAACTATAACGACATCTGCGCTTTTCTCGACTCATCGGTCGTAAACTTCTGGGCCGTACACACCGTAGCCTCGCATCTCGAAGCCCACGGCTTCACCCGCCTGAGTATGGCCGACCAGTGGAATCTGAAACCGGGCGCGCGTCACTATGTCACGAAAAACGACTCAGCCATCTTCGCATTCATTGTCGGTGACGCACCCGCGGCCGAAGAAGGCTTCCACATAATCTCGGCCCACAGCGACTCACCCGGCTTCCGCGTAAAGCCCAACTGCGAGATCGTCACCGACGGCAACATCGTCAAGCTCAACACCGAAGTCTACGGAGGTCCCATACTCTACACCTGGTTCGACCGGCCGCTGTCGCTTGCCGGCCGGGTGATTCTCCGGTCCGACGATCCGCTCCGGCCGGAGTCGCGTCTGATCCGCTTCGACCGCCATCTGCTCACCATCCCGCATCTGGCCATCCACTTCAACCGCGCAGTCAACGAAGGCAACCGGCTCTCCCGACAGACCGACATGCTGCCCGTGCTCGGACACATAGCCGACAAAAACCAGGCAAAAGGCCTCATACGCCGCCTCGTCGCCGAGAAACTCGGTGTGCGTCCCGACGATATTCTCGACTACGACCTGTCGCTTTTCGACACCTCGCGCGCCAGCGTCGTGGGACTCAACGGCGAATATATCACCTCCGGACGCATCGACGACCTGTCGATGGTCCATGCCGCCCTCTGCGCGCTGCTCGATACAGCCGGCAACTCCACCGGAGCGACCCGTCTCATGGCCATATTCGACAACGAGGAGACCGGCTCAGGCACCAAGCAAGGCGCCGCATCGCCGATACTCGACCATATCCTGCGCCGCATCGCCGCTGCCGGAGGTGCAGCGGAGCAGGACTACTTCCGCGCCGTCGACAGGTCGTTCATGATCTCGGCCGACGATGCACACGGCATACATCCCAACTACCCTGAAAAGCAGGATCCCACCAACCATCCGGTGCTGGGAGGCGGTCCGGTGGTGAAAATCAACGCCAACTGCAAATATATGACCGACGCCGACTCAGCGGCCGTGTTCCTGTCGCTATGCGAAAAAGCCGGAGTCAACTGCCAGTACTTCGTCAACCACAGCGACATGGCCGGCGGCTCGACTCTCGGCAACATACTCACATCGCAGATTCCCCTCCGCGGCGTTGACGTCGGTGCACCCATCTGGGCCATGCACTCCGCACGCGAGACGGCAGCCCTGAGCGACCACGCCGACATGATAGCCGTATTCTCGCAGTTCTTCACTCTCTGACGCAAAAAAAACGCTTTTTTTCGGCAGGCAGTGTCACATACGGCCGGGATGTACGTCTTATCTGTGTATGAACGCTGAAAAATTCAGTTCAACCGTCATCCCGCTCTACCGTGAGCTGTTTGCCGTGGCCTTTACCCTGATCAAAGACCGCGACGCGGCCGCCGACATCGTTCAGGACGCCATGGTCAAGCTGTGGAATTACCGTGACATGCTCGACAACGTAGCCTCCGTCAAGGGATTCGCCATGGTCACGCTGCGCAACACGGCTGTCGACTACTGCCGCCGCGAACGGCCACGCGACTGCCTCGACGACATAGCCGAACCGGCAGTCCAGCCCGACTTGCCCGATGACGTCGACCTGATATACGGCATCATCGACGCTCTGCCCGAACGACAGCGGCGTATAATGCGGATGAGCGCTCTCGAAGGTCAGTCGACCGACGAGATTTCCGAAATGACAGGCCTCAACGCCGACAATATCCGGCAGATCCTCAGCCGGGGACGAAAAAAGATCAGAGAACTATATAAAAAATATACATCAACATGACTTCCAGAAATCTCCCTCTCCATGAAATCAGGCGCCTGCTTGATCTTTATTACGACGGCTTGACCACAGCCGACGAGGAAGCTTCGTTGACACGATATTTCCTCGGACATCCTGATGTTCCGGCCGACCTGCGCACCGACCGCGATATGTTCGTGGCCATGCACCGCGCTGCGGCGTTGACCCCTCCGGCCGACCTTAAGGAGCGCATCACATATGCCACGTGCGGTCCGGTCGCACCGCGCCGCCGCTCTGCCTCAATATTCATTTTCTCGGCCGCGGCGGCAGTGGCGCTGTTCCTGACGGTAGCGATAGCCGTCATCAACATCACGCCATCGACCACCATATCGCCGGACGCTTCCGGAGCACGCGAGGATGAAAGCCTTCTGTCGACACTGATCAACCACACCGACACCATTCTCAATGTCGACTCCGTGGCCACGCCACCGGCACCGGTCAAGCCCAAGCTCGCCACAGCCGCGATCAATCAGCCCGCCACCCGCAAGTCGGGTCACACGGCCCGCAGCAAGACCGCGCACCGCGACACACTATCGCCCGAACAGGCCTCGGCCGTGGTCGACGAACTGCTCGCCCGCTCGTTCAAGACAGCCACGATGCATGTCGAACAGGCTCGCGAGAATTTCAACAATATCGAAACAACCATTCACCGAATATCAAAATGAAACGCTTCCTTCTCTTTTTCACAGCATTGCTGGCATTATGTCCGGCGTTCGCACAGAGTCTTTTCGACTCTGTGGCCGACATGCCCGGGGTCTCATCCACCTATATCAGCAACGAATTCCTTTCCAATACCGGTACTTCCGGCGGAGCCATTTATCTCAACGGCGCGAGTATTCCGGCCGAAAATTACCGGTCGCTGGAAATAATTTCGGCCGATGAGGACTCATCGACAAAGCCTGAGGTAGTGGCGGCGGCCTGCCGCAAGATCATCGACGGCATGGACCTCGAACTGCTGCTTCGCACACGCGACGACGACGGCTACAACCGCATCTACGTCGGCCGTCCCGACGGCAACAATTCATCCAAAATCATTCTCATCGAATCAAAGGACGAGGACTCCTACCAGCTCGTATACATGCGCGGCGAGTTCGACGTGCAGGAACTCGCACGCCGCTACTCCAATCTTAACTTGAATATGTAAATAAATTTCCGTAACTTTGCAGCCCGTTTTGGACAAGCAAAGAATATGAGTTTTAGCAACAACGACAGCCATGGTCCCGTCGTGCAGATCGGACGGTTCGAAATCAATTCACAGGACTTCAACGCCGATCCCAGCCCCGACGACCTGCCCATAATCGCCACCCGCAACCTCGTTCTCTTCCCGGGTGTCACCATACCGATCTCACTCACCCGCGAGGCATCGCTGAAAGTAGCCGGCATAGCATCGGAGAAGCATATACCGGTAGGCCTCGTATGCCAGACCGACCCCGACCAGGAATCGCCTTCGGTCACCGGCGGACTGTGCCGCTACGGCGTCATTGCCGACGTATATCAGGTGATCGAGCTGCCCGACGGCAGCCACACCGCACTCGTACACGGCCGCGACCGAATCCGCATTCTCGGCCGCGGCGCCGGCACGCAGATTCCCGGCGAGCTCTCGGCCCGTGTCAGAATTCTGAAAGACACCGAACCTGCCAACCAGGCCGAGTTCGACGCCACCGTCGAGCGGATATCACAGATAAGTAGCGAGATCGTCGCCAGCCAGCAGGGCGACCAGTCATTCACCACCTTCATCAAGGGAATGGAGGACCCCCTGCAACGGTTCCACTTCATAGCGACCAATTTTCCCATAGACACAGAAGGCAAGATCAAACTGCTCGGCATCGCCGACCTGCAGAAGAGAGCCATCGAATTCCTGGCCATGCTCATGACCGACCGCGAGCGCCTCAGCGTCGCACAGGACATACTCGAGAAAGCCGGCCAGCGCATGAAAGACAACCAGCGCTCGACATACCTGCAGATGCAGCTCGACACCATCAAGGAAGAACTCTACGGTACGGCCGACGACGAGGACGATTTCGAATCACTCGAACGGCGTGCACGCTCCGCCGGTTTTCCCAAGAACGTTGCCGAGATTTTCAACAAGGAAGTCGGCAAACTGCGCCGTCTCAATCCCACCACACCCGACTATTCCGTACAGTACGCCTACCTCGAGACTCTGCTCGAGCTCCCCTGGAACAAGCAGACCAAGACATCGTCCGACATAGCCTATGCCCGTCAGGTACTCGAGGATGACCACTACGGTCTCGAAAAAATCAAACAGCGCATCCTTGAGCAGATCGCGGTTGTGCTGAACAATCCGCAGGCCAAAGCTCCGATTCTATGCCTCGTGGGTCCTCCCGGTGTAGGCAAGACATCGCTCGGACGCTCCATCGCCCGGGCTATGGGCCGCAAATACCAGCGCGTGTCGCTCGGCGGCCTCCACGACGAGGCCGAGATCCGCGGTCACCGCCGCACCTACATCGGCGCGATGCCCGGCCGCATCATCAAGGCCATGAAGAACGCCGGCACAACAAATCCCATACTGCTCCTCGACGAGATCGACAAACTCGGCCAGGACTACAAAGGCGATCCCTCGTCGGCCCTGCTCGAAGTGCTTGACCCCGAACAGAACATCGCATTCCACGACAACTATATCGACATCGACTACAACCTGTCGGGCGTCCTTTTCATTGCCACGGCCAACTCGCTATCGACCATAGCCGCACCGCTGCTCGACCGCATGGAAGTCATCACCCTGAGCGGATACCTGCCCGAGGAAAAAATCGGTATAGCGCGCCGCCACCTGTTGCCAAAGGTCATGGAAACCAACGGCCTCACCGGCGACCTGCCGTTCGAACTGCCTGATGACACCATCAACGCACTGATCGACAACTATACCGCCGAGAGCGGCGTGCGCCAGCTCGAGAAACAGCTCGCATCGCTCGTCCGCAAATACATCCTGGCCACGCTGTCGAAAGAACCGTTCCCGGCCACGGTGCGTCCCGATGACCTGCGCCGGATGCTCGGACTTCCTCTGTACACCAAGGAAAAATACGAAGGCAACGACTTCACGGGCGTCGTCACCGGACTGGCATGGACACAGGTCGGCGGCGAGATACTGCTTGCCGAAGCATCCCTCTCCCCCGGCAAAGGCGACCGCCTCACCATCACCGGCAATCTCGGCGACGTGATGAAGGAATCCGCTACCATAGCCCTGCAGTGGGTCAAGGCCAACAGCAGTTCGCTCGGCATTGATCCAGCCCGATTCGAACAGAACAACCTGCACATACACTTCCCCGAAGGAGCCATACCCAAAGACGGACCCTCCGCCGGAATCACCATCGCCACTGCCATCGTCTCGGCATTCACAGGCCGGAAGGTAGCCGAGCGTATCGCAATGACCGGCGAGATAACCCTGCGCGGCAAAGTTCTGCCCGTCGGAGGCATCAAGGAAAAGATTCTCGCCGCCAAGCGTGCCGGAATCACCACCATCATCCTCAGCAGCGAAAACCGCCGCGACATCGAGGACATCGACCAGGCCTACCGCGAAGGACTCTCCTTCGTCTACGTCGACACCATGTCCGACGTCATCGCCCGCGCCATCCTCTGACCCGCATTACCATAACTTCAGGTTGCAATATAAAATTTAGACGGCACCCCAAAAGTATTTTGTCAAACTTTTGGGGTGCCGTCTAATTCGTTTTATTATGTAAGCAAATCAAAATAATACATCCGGGTTTTCAATTCCTCGTCATCCTCGATTCCATAGAAAGTCTTTTCATCTTCCTGGCGAGGAAACAATGGTCTGAAACCATTTCGGGCATAATAATCAAGAGTATGCTCCGAGTTGACAGCATCAACCAGTAAAAATCGACAACCGGTTTTATTATCAACCCCGTCAAACCAGCTTTTTATAAAATCCATTATTTGCGCTCCGATTCTGAACCTCGGTCCCTGGAACGCCGAATTCACACCTAAACGGCCTATAAGCACGGCCGGATATGTCCGCCCTCGTTTTGGGAAAGCTATATTTTTGTTTAAATGCCGTTTGGGATTATTTTGCAGATGTGTTGTCTGAATGCCGGCATTGGCCAAGGTTATCATTCCGACAATTTTAGTATTGTCATCATTGAGCACCCAACAATAAGTCTTACCGAGCAGATCTCTTTCATAAGATATGGCATCGTTGGCAAAAAAATCATCCAGATCATCATCACCACAACTGAATGGTGCGCAATGAAAAAGGACGTCATTGTCGCATTTAAGCATTACACACTTTTCTGCCAGCGGAAATTCATAATCACTGGTCATCGTTTCCATGAAGGAACAAATTCTCTAAGTTGCCGTTCCATTTCTCTTACCACAGCCCTCTGTGCGGGTGAAGATTGTCTGCGGGGAGTAAGCTCATTCTTCTCTGCCCTACGAACAAATTCATCAGCAATTTCACCGGTAAGAATCGGAACAGCCTTAATCGGAGTTGCCATATCCATTATATTTATTGTACAAAGTTACAATATAATAACAAATTGTACAAAATTATTCTTCTGAAAAGATAAAAAATCATCAGTCAAGGAAGCGGCTGGTGAGGCCGCCATAGGCATCGATGCGGCGGTCGCGCAGGAAAGGCCACCAGCGGCGCACCTGCTCCGATCGCTCCATGTCGACTTCCACTATCGCCTCGGCCTCGTCGTCGAACGGCGCGCGATACAGGAACTCGCCCTGCGGTCCGGCCACGAAACTGCCTCCCCAGAACTGTATTCCGTCTGTCGCGCCTGACGGGTCCGGTTCAAACCCCACACGGTTGACCGTAACGACAGGCAGCCCGTTGGCCACCGCATGTCCGCGTTGCACAGTGGTCCAGGCTTCAAGCTGACGTGCCTGCTCGTCAGGGGCGTCGGCACTGGCCCATCCGATTGCCGTCGGGTAGATCAGCATCTCGGCTCCGGCCAAAGCCATCAGACGCGCGGCCTCGGGATACCACTGGTCCCAGCACACGAGCACGCCGAGACGACCGAGCGAAGTGTCGACAGGACTGAAACCCAGATCGCCGGGCGTGAAATAGAATTTCTCATAATATGCCGGATCATCCGGAATGTGCATCTTGCGGTAGCGCCCCGCTTCCGAACCGTCGCGGTCGAATATCACTGCCGTATTATGGTACAGACCCGGAGCCCGGCGTTCGAACACCGACGTCACCAGTACCACCTGCAGGCTGGCAGCCAGTTCGCTGTAGGCTTTCATAGCCTCCGAATCAAGGCCTACGGCCTGATCGAAGGTGTCGACATCCTCAGTCTGACAGAAATACAGACCATCGTGAAGTTCCTGGTTCACAATGAGCTGTGCTCCGGCAGCCGCGAGTTTCGCGGCCTTTTCGGCAAGGCGCCGACGGTTTGCGGCTATGTCAGCCGTGTTATGCTGTTGTATTATTCCGACTTTGATTTTTTTCATAGGGGTAATGTGTTTTCGGGCAGTTGCATGGTCGAGCAGTGGAGCGAGCCATGCTGGCATATCAGTGCACGGCAGTCGACACGCTCGATGACATGATCGGGAAACGCAATTTTCAGAGTCATTTCTGCCAGCAGATCCTTGCGCGGCTGACCGTAGACTGGCAGCAGGACTGCATCGTTCAGCACAAGATAGTTGGCATATGTGGCCGGTAGCCGCTGGCCGTCCTCGTCATAGACCGGATCGGGCAAAGGCAGTTCAAGAAGGTTGTACGGCTGGCCGGAAGGTGTCCGGAAACCGCGCAACCGCTCAAGCATCGCTTCAAGCGAAGCCGACTGCGCGTCGGTTTCGTCGGCCGCATGAGCAGCTGTATAGATGATCGTGTCGCCGGGAGCGAGACGGGCCAGCGTGTCGATGTGGCCGTCGGTGTCGTCGCCTTCGAGCCAGCCGCTGTCGAGCCACAGGAAGTGGCTTACGCCCAGATCGTGGCTCAGACGCCGCTCGACATCGGCCCGCGAGGCGCCGTTGCGCGTCGCTGTCAGCATCACGGAGTCGGTCGTCAGCAATGTGCCGCATCCGTCGGTCTCTATTCCGCCGCCCTCAAGCACGAAGTCGAGGCAGCCGTTATACCGGCCGCGCAGCAGCCCGTCGTCAAAGAGACGGCGCGTCACGGCATTGTCGGCCTCCGAACCGAATTTATCACCCCAGGCATTGAAGCGATAGTCGTTGAAGACCGGCTGGCCGTCACCGTCCAGAACCGTTATAGGACCATAGTCGCGGGTCCAGGTATCATTTGTGGTCACGTCGGCAAGTATCAGGCGCTCCGGATCGATGTCGCTGAAACGGCGCCGCAACTCCGATGTGTCGGGAGCTATCACCACAGCCACTGCATGGCGCGCCACCGCCCTCACCAGGGCATCATAGCAGCTTTCGACCTCCGGAAGCATATAGTTCCAGTCTGTAGCGGCATGCGGCCACGCAAGCAGCACGCCCTGGGCCGGCTCCCATTCAGCCGGAAAGCGGACTTTCGTACAGTTATTCGTCATAGTCGTTCAGCGATTGCCACACTTCATCGCTCTCCGCCATGAATTCATGGCAGAAGTCCGTGAAGCCGTTCTTTTCACTGCTCCCCACTTCATGACACCACTGGCGGTATTGCTGCCGCAGGGCGTCGTCGTCGGCTATGGCGCGCTTGAATTCCGACTCGGCTATGTCAACACTTTTATGCGCTTCAAGCAGGCTTATAAAGTAGTCTCTGATATCTTCCATTTCCAAATATTCGAGGATGAGATGTATGAAATTCCACGAGGATGAGAACAAAGTGCAAAGATATATATTATTTCACAGAGTCACAGCTCGGGCCGGTTATTTTTAGTTAAATAAAACTTTTACACGTCCGCCGTGTTGTTAATATAAACAAAAAAACTGACCCGGATATGAAAAAATTTCTGTTACTTACTGCAATAGTCGCCACTTTACTCACAACGGCATGCAGCCCGTTCACGCTCGTCAACAGCGAGACTTACAATAATGCCGACCTCCAGGATTACAAGACATTCCGCATCGTATCGCCCGCCGACGGACAGTTGCCTCCCGGCATGCAGCTCGTCACCTACTACAACATCGCCTCGGCAATCCGCGAGCAGATGATCATCCGCGGATACACCGAGAGTCCGACCTCGCCGTTACTGATCAACATCGGCCTGACCGTTCACCGCGAGATCGAGACCGAACCCGCTCTGCCGCCCGGATATACACCCTACCCCGGCCCGTATTACAACGGCTACTATCCCTACTTCATGTATCCGCGTAGCTTCTACTGGAACAGCTACTACGCCAACGCCCAGATCATAACAGGAATATACAAGGAAGGCGTGCTCACGATGGACATGGTCAACATCGACACTAAGATCCCTCTCTTCTCCGCTTCCGTGGCCACAATCCTTGAAAACGGCAACTCTCAGTTCCGCAACCTCTCGGGCATCGCCGAAGCCGTGCAGACGCTATTCTCCAAATTCCCCGTTCCCGTAGAACCGCAATACCTTTCGGTGAAGAAAAACTGACAGAATATCCCACAGACGTTGCTGAAGATTGACTTTGAGCGCCGGCGCACACCACGCCGGCGCTATTTTGTGTAACGTCTGATTTATTTGCAATTTACAATAATAATCTGTACCTTTGTCACGTCTAAAGCGGCGCCGACGGGCGTCCGTCGAACCCGAATCTTTTACCTAAAGTATATTATATACACTTAAATCACATATAACTACCAAGTTATGGCAGAAAAAACAGAAAAATTGTTCGACCAGTTTCCCGGCATAAGCTACGAAGAGTGGCGTGCTAAAGTCGAAGCCGATCTGAAAGGCGCTGACTTTGACAAGAAGCTGGTATGGCGCACCAACGAAGGCTTCAACGTACAGCCTATCTACCGCGCCGAAGACATCGCAGACTTTAAAACAACTGACTCGCTGCCAGGCGAATTCCCCTACATCCGCGGAACACGCACCGACAACGACTGGCTGACCCGGCAGGAAATCATCGCCGACACGCCCAAGGAAGCGAACGCCATCGCAGCCGACGTCCTCACCAAAGGTGTCAACTCGCTCGGTTTCAAAGTCGAAGATCCCACCGTCGAGACAATCGCCGCTCTCCTCGAAGGCATCGACCTGAAAGCCGTCGAGATCAATTTCGCATCATGCCCGCGCCGCACGGTCGAGCTGGCCAAAGCCCTCGTCGAATACCTCAAGGCCCACGACGCGGCTGCCGACTTCCGCGGATCGATCGACTTCAATCCGCTCAAGCCCGCTTTCCGCCACGGCAAGCAGATCGACGTCAAAGCCATCGTGGAGACTGCCCGGCAGCTGCTCGACATTATCAAAGACGTTCCCGGACTGAAAATTCTTTCCGTCGACAGCGACATGCTCTCGAACGCCGGCGCATACATCTATCAGGAACTCGGCTACGCCCTCGCATGGGGCGCCGACTGGCTCACACTCCTCACCGACGCAGGCGTGGCTGTCGATGAAATCGCCGCGCGCATCAAGTTCAATATGGGCATCTCGTCGAACTACTTCATGGAACTCGCCAAATTCCGTGCCGCACGCATGCTCTGGGCGCATATCGTGGAGCAGTACAAGCCCGCTTCGACCGAAAGCGCAAAGATGCACGTGCACGCCTCGACATCACGCTTCAACCAGACCATCTACGACGCATACGTGAATCTGCTCCGCAGCCAGACCGAGACCATGTCGGCCGCCCTCGCCGGAATCGACTCCATCACCACGACACCTTTCGATACTCCCTATAAGACACCCGACGCATTCTCCGAACGCATCGCCCGCAACCAGCAGTTCCTCCTAAAGGAAGAAAGTCACCTCGACAAAGTCATCGACCCCGCTGGCGGCAGCTACTACGTGGAGACTCTCACCGTATCGATCGCCAAGGAAGCATGGAAGCTCTTCCTGCAGGTTGAGAACGAAGGCGGCTTCTTCGCACTCGCATCGGAAGGCAAGATACAGGACGCCGTCAACGCTTCCTGCGAAAAGCGCCACACCGATGTAGCCCGCCGCAAGGAAATCCTGCTCGGTACCAACCAGTACCCCAACATCAACGAGAAAGCGGCCGACAAGATCGTCAAGACCGAAGGCTGCGGCTGCGGTTGCGCCGCTGACGCTCCCGCCGAAGGCCACAAGCTCTGCGGCAAGCGCGCCGCCTCGGATTTCGAGCAGCTGCGT
Organism: uncultured Porphyromonadaceae bacterium; assembly: GCA_902470475.1. Classification (GTDB taxonomy): domain Bacteria; phylum Bacteroidota; class Bacteroidia; order Bacteroidales; family Muribaculaceae; genus CAG-873. The sequence continues at coordinate 87,209 of CABRGT010000001.1, forward strand.
CTCGCCACCGAAGCCGCTGCAAAGCGTCCCAAGGTATTCATGCTCACCATCGGCAACCTGGCCATGCGCCTCGCACGCGCCCAGTTCTCGACCAACTTCTTCGGCTGCGCAGGCTACGAGATCATCGACAACCTCGGCTTCGACACAGTCGAGCAGGGTGTGGACGCCGCTCTTGAAAAGGGCGCCGACGTAGTGGTGCTCTGCTCGAGCGACGACGAATACGCCACCCTCGCTCCCGAAGCATTCAAATATCTCGACGGCCGCGCCGAGTTTGTCGTTGCCGGCAACCCCGCCTGCACCGACGACCTCAAGGCTGTCGGCATCAAGGACTTCGTTCACGTCCGCGTGAACGTCCTCGACACCCTCCGCGACTTCAATGCCCGTCTTCTCAAATAACCAAGTCACTACACAGTCATGAGACCCGATTTCAACAACATAGACATCACCAAAGATTCATTCGGCGCTCAGCACACTGCTGTGGCTGCCGCTGGCGAAGACTGGCTCACCCCCGAGCTTATCCCCGTCAAACCCATCTACACCAAAGACGACCTCCAGGGACTCGAACACCTCAACTACGTGTCGGGTATTCCTCCCTTCCTGCGCGGCCCGTACAGCGCCATGTATCCCCTGCGCCCCTGGACCATCCGCCAGTACGCCGGTTTCTCCACCGCTGCCGAATCCAACGCCTTCTACCGCCGCAACCTCGCGTCGGGCCAGAAAGGCCTTTCCGTGGCATTTGACCTCGCCACACACCGTGGCTACGATGCCGACCATCCCCGCGTAGTGGGCGACGTCGGCAAGGCTGGCGTGTCTATCTGCTCCGTCGAGGACATGAAGGTCCTCTTCGACGGCATTCCACTGAACAAGATGTCAGTGTCGATGACCATGAACGGCGCCGTACTCCCCGTGCTCGCATTCTACATCAATGCAGGCCTCGAACAGGGCGCGAAGCTCGAGGAAATGGCCGGTACCATCCAGAACGACATCCTCAAGGAATTCATGGTGCGCAACACCTATATATATCCGCCGGAGTTCTCGATGCGAATCATCGCCGACATCTTCGAGTACACCTCGCAGAACATGCCCAAGTTCAACTCCATCTCGATCTCCGGCTACCACATGCAGGAGGCAGGCGCCACCTGCGACATCGAGCTGGCCTACACACTGGCCGACGGCCTCGAATACCTCCGCGCGGGCGTCAACGCCGGCATGGACATCGATGCCTTCGCACCCCGTCTGTCGTTCTTCTGGGCCATCGGCATGAACTTCTTCATGGAAATCGCCAAGATGCGCGCCGCACGTATGCTCTGGGCAAAGATCGTAAAGCAGTTCAACCCCAAGAACCCCAAATCGCTCGCACTGCGCACACACTCGCAGACGTCGGGCTGGTCGCTCACCGAGCAGGATCCCTTCAACAACGTAGGCCGCACCTGTATCGAGGCTATGGGCGCCGCCCTGGGCCACACCCAGTCGCTGCACACCAACGCTCTCGACGAGGCAATCGCACTGCCGACAGACTTCTCGGCACGTATCGCACGTAACACCCAGATCTACATCCAGGAAGAGACCATGGTCACCAAGCAGGTCGATCCCTGGGCCGGATCATATTACGTGGAAGCCCTCACCAACGAAATCGCCCACCGCGCATGGGAGCACATCCAGGAAATCGAGAAGCTCGGCGGCATGGCCAAGGCCATCGAGACCGGGCTGCCCAAGCTCCGCATCGAGGAAGCCGCCGCACGCACACAGGCGCGCATCGACTCGGGCCGCCAGACCATCGTCGGTATCAACAAGTACCGCCTCGAGCACGAAGATCCCATCGACATCCTTGAGATCGACAACACCCAGGTACGCACCGAGCAGATCGAGCGCCTCAACGAGCTCCGCGGCGAGCGCGACGAAGCCAAGGTCAAGGAAGCCCTGGCAGCTATCACCGAGTGCGTCCGCACCAAGAAAGGCAACCTCCTCGACCTCGCCGTCAAGGCCGCAGGCCTCCGCGCGTCGCTCGGCGAGATCTCAGACGCCTGCGAAGAAGTCGTAGGCCGTTATAAAGCAGTTATCCGAACAATTTCAGGCGTGTATTCAGCAGAAACCAAGAACGATCCCGACTTCGTGCGCGCTCAGCAGATGTGCGCCGACTTCGCCAAGCGCGAAGGTCGCCAGCCCCGTATCATGATCGCCAAGATGGGCCAGGACGGCCACGACCGCGGCGCCAAGGTTGTAGCCACCGGCTATGCCGACTGCGGATTCGACGTCGACATGGGCCCGCTGTTCCAGACCCCCGCCGAAGCTGCCCGCCAGGCCGTCGAGAACGACGTGCATATTCTGGGCGTCAGCTCGCTGGCCGCCGGTCACAAGACCCTCATCCCGCAGGTGATCGAAGAACTCAAAAAACTCGGCCGCGAGGATATCCTCGTCACTGCCGGCGGTGTGATTCCCGCCCAGGACTACGACTTCCTCTACAAGGCAGGCGTCGCAGCCATCTTCGGTCCCGGCACCCGTATCCCCCTGTCAGCCATCAAGATGCTCGAGATCCTCAACGAGGAATAATCCCGACCGACTGACCGCATACACACAACCCGCAGGCAACGCGCCTGCGGGTTTGTCATTATGACCAAACCTTGACTGGAGTGGATCAGAAAATGTGCGTGAAATTTGCCAGCAGCGCTATTACAACCCCTATCAGGGCTATGCCGCCGAAGAACAGCCACAGAGCCGTTCTGTCGGAAATGCGCCTGTCGGGCTTTATTTCCTCTCCATCACTTTCGTCGATCGCACCGACAGGCAGATCCACATGCAGCATATTCAGGCGCGTGGCATCAGCCGACGGCTCATCTTTGACACCGGGCTCGCCGACAGTCATGCCCCGCCGGTCATCGGCCGGACCACGTCGCGCCTTGCGCTGGGTGCGCCGGCTCTCGGCATACGGATCGGAGACCTGCGCAGTACCGTCCCCGCGGATTTCCCCGGCAGTCTCCACGACCTCGATCTCGACAACATCGAGCGACCGCAGGGCGGCCACCATCTTGTCCATCGACGCATAGCGCTGGCGGCTGAGCGGCATCATCGCCTGGCGGATGATGCTGATCAGCTCCGGCGACACACCCTTCTGCCTCAGGGCCGTGTCGTCAAATCCATACTCATTGATATTGTGGGCCGGCGGCGGAGTCTCGCCGCTCAGCATTCTGTAAAGTGTCGCTCCCATGGCGTAGACATCCATTGTCACCGGAAGTATGCCGGCAGTGCTGAAAGCCACCTGCTCCAGAGGAGCGTAACCCGGTGTGCCGCCACCGACATTCGCACTCGTCTCGGCCTTTCCGGCTGCATCGTACTGCTTCGAAAGGCCGAAATCGATAAGCACCGGATCATCGCCGCGCAGCATGATATTGCCCGGTTTCAGATCGAGATGCACCATGTTCTGCCCGTGCAGATACTTTATGGCCTCTCCGACGGTTATGGCCAGTTCGACAGCCGTCCACTCGGGCAGGCAGCCGCCGGGCATGCCGCTGATGAAGTGCTCGAGAGATTCGTCGAGCAGTTCCATCGCATAGTAGGCCGTATTGTTGTACTCGAAGAGATCGCACACCTTCACGATGCCCTTGTGATGCAGCCGCGACAGACTCAGCGCCTCTTTCACGAACTTGTCGCGGTACGAGAGGAACAGGCTCTGGTCGCCGGGTGCCGACACTGCAGCCGAACCCGGACGGCGGCTGTTGTGGTTGCGCATGAAAAACTCTTTCAGCGCCACTTTCGAATCCGAAACAAACGACCCGAGGCTGCCCTCAAGGCGGGCAGATGCCAGATAGGTGATGCCGAACGAACCCTGGCCGAGCACCTTCTCGATCGTATACACGATGCCTTTGCCCGGGAGTACGGTGCCGGGCTGCAGACATTCGGGAGAAGGAGAAAGAGCCATAAATACGGAGAGACTCCCGGCCGGGCATGCATTCCTGCGCGGCGGGGAGTCTCCTGATATGATTTATTTGATCAGATACTGCGACGAGATCGACTGATTGTTGTGCACGCGGCGGATGGTGTCGGCAAAGAGCCGTGCCACCGACAGGATCGTGCACTTCTTGCAGTCCTTGTGGAAGGGGATGGAATTCGTGAAGATCATCTCCACCAGGCCACACTGTTCGACGCGGTCGGTGGCCGGGTCGCTCATGATGGCGTGTGTACACAGCGCGCGCACGCTCTTGGCGCCGTTTTCCATCATCAGGTCGGCGGCTTTGGTGATGGTGCCGGCCGTGTCGACCATATCATCCACAAGAATCACGTTCTTGTCCTTGACGTCGCCGATGACAGTCATGTTGGCCACCACGTTGGCCTTGGCGCGCTGCTTGTGGCACAGCACCAGAGGCACATCAAGATATTTGGCGTAGCTGTTGGCACGCTTGGCGCCGCCTACGTCGGGTGTGGCGATCACCATATTGTCGAGCTTCAGCGACTGGATATATGGAATGAACACCGACGATGCATACAGGTGGTCGACAGGCACGTTGAAAAAGCCCTGGATCTGATCGGCATGCAGGTCCATGGTGATCACTCGGTCGACGCCCGCAGTCACGAGCAGATCCGACACGAGCTTCGCGGCTATCGACACACGCGGCTTGTCCTTGCGGTCCTGACGGGCCCATCCGAAGTAAGGGATCACAGCGATGGTCGACTTGGCCGATGCGCGCTTCGAGGCGTCGATCATCAGCAGCAGCTCCATCAGATTATCCGAGTTAGGGAACGTCGACTGCACCAGGTACACCTCGCAGCCGCGTACCGACTCTTCAAACGAAACTTCAAACTCACCGTCGGCAAAGTGCTGGATATTCATTTTACCGAGCTCTACGCCCAGGTCTTTGCAAATTTCCTCAGCCATGTAGCGCGACTTCGTGCCGGCGAAGATTTTGAACGGGGGAAGATTGGAATCCATATATAAATAATGTGTAATGTGGTTTCTATTTCTGTTTTTGACTGGTACGGGGACTGCGCGCGGGCGAGACAGAAGCCGCCGGAGTCAGCGACCGGCTGTCGATCTTCCACACCACGGCTCCGTGAGCCGGTATCCCGGTCGTGAACGGCACCGCATCGCTTAGAGCCTTGAGCGAGTCGTGCCCCGAGAGCAGGTCGGTGGCCACTGCGAATCCGCGCGGAATACCGAAGCAGTCGAAAGCATGCTCCGGCACATTGACAGACACTTCGACATCCGTGTCGTCAAAGTTGACCATGATCACAAGCACGTCGTTGCCCTCCGCGCGCATGAACGCATACTGGCGGTGAGGATTGAAGCGCGGATTATCGTAATTGACATACATCAGGTCGAAGAACTTGCCGCGGCTGATGGCCGGTTCCTCGTTGCAGAGCCGCATGACGCGCGCATACATGTCGCGGAGCGCTTTCTCGCCTTCGGTCAGATGCCCGTCGCACGTGCCGTGGTTGAGCCAGCGGCGCAGCGTCGGTATGCTCCAGTAGTCGAAGATAGTCGTACGGCCGTCACGTCCGCTGTAGCCTTCGGCCTGGTCGCCCTTCTCGCCGAGTTCCTGGCCCGCGTAGATCATGAACGGACCCGTCGACATCATGGCGCTCACGATCAGCGACGGCACCGCGCGCGCCGCGTCGCCGGCATACTGTTCGGAGGCAAACCGCTGTTCGTCGTGGTTCTCCAGGAAGTTGAGCATGTGGCCGCCGATGCCGTCGACAGTCTGCCAGCACGATGTCAGCGTGGCCGCCGAGTGGCTGGCGGTCTCTATGGCGCGGAGGCTGTCGTAGAGGTTCACCTTGTCATAGAGGTAGTCGAACCCTGCCGAATAGATATACTGCCGGTAAAGGCTCACGTCGTAGATCTCGGCTATGAATATGATGTCGGGATTGATTTCCTTCACACGCGGGATGGCCACGCGCCAGAAGTCCACCGGTACCATATGCGCCATGTCGCACCGGAAGCCGTCGACACCCTTCGACGCCCAGAAGCGCAGAATGTCTATCATCTTGCCCCACGTGGGCGGCTCGGGATCGTAGTAGCGGCTGCCGTCGCCATAGTCGAAGCCGTAGTTGAGCTTCACTGTATCGTACCAGTTGTTCACGCCCGGAAATGCCGTGAAGCAGTCGTCGCCCGACGCGCGGGCCGGAAATTCCACGTAGGCATCCGCCCCGCGGCCCATATCTACGCCTGCCGGAGCGAACTGCTGCCGCGTGATATAGTAGAAGTTGTTGGACGGGCTGAAGCACATGTCGTGGTTGTCGCTTTTGCCCAGATCCTCCACACCTGCCGGTGCCGAGTCGCTGTGATACTGGCGGCCGACATGGTTCGGCACAAAGTCTATGATCACCTTCATGCCCGCACGGTGCGTACGCTCCACGAGTTCCTCGAATTCGCGCATGCGCCCCGGCACGCTCGCGGCCAGGTCCGGATCAATGTCGTAGTAGTCGGTGATGGCATACGGACTGCCTGCCTTGCCCTTGATCACATGCGGATTGTGACGCGGAATGCCATACATCGTGTAGTCGGGCGTGTGGGCATGCTCTATCACTCCCGTGTACCACACGTGTGTCACACCCATCCGGCGCAGCTCGCCCAGGATGGTATCGTTGATCTGCACGAGTTTGCCGCTGCCGTTCTGTTCGAGCGTGCCGCCGGGCACAGGCTCGGGATTATAGTTCGTGAACAGGCGCGGAAGCAGCTGATAGATGATCGGTTTTTCCCGGGATGCTTTCATAGGTCGGTTGGTTTGGTCGTTTGTTTACCCGGCCACAGACCCGCGTCGCGCAGAGCCCGCCGTGTATGGATATATCCGCTGAAGTACACTTCCTTCGTGTACCGCAGGTCGAACGTGCTGTAATGCTGGATCTCGATAGGCTCCACATTGATGTCGCACATATTCATGTCGACACGCTGGTTGGCCTTCGCCATAAGATTGTAAGTGCGCATGGCCACCGACAGGAACGAGTCGGTCTTCACCTTGTTGTCAAGCGGGCTGACGTTGATGCCGATCAGCTTCTCGCACTTGTCGCGGATAATCCACGCCGGATGGTTGCGCAGCACGCCGCCGTCGACGTAAGTCACACCGTCAATGACCACAGGCTTGAATACGATAGGAATGGTACACGAGGCCACCACGCGCTCGGCTATGGCGCCGGTGTGGAACTCTGCCGGGACGCCGTGATCGAAATCCGTCACGCCGAGATATACCGGCACGGGCAGATCCTCGAGATTCCTGTAGCCGTGAAGATTTTCTTCAATGAACGCCCTGAACGGGGCCGTGCTGAAGATGCCCCCCGAACGCGGACGCAGATTCACGAAATCACGGAAATTGCGGTTCGAGAAAATTTCGAGAAACTCGGTCGGACGCACTCCCGCGGCATAAAGCGCCGCCACAATGCTCCCTGCACTCACTCCGGCTATCACTTCCGGCTTCAGACCGGCCTCTTCGATAGCGGCCAGAGCGCCGGCGTGGGCAAACCCGCGCGCGCCGCCGCCGGTCAGTGCTACGCCCAGACCGTACTTGGCCGTCTTCGTATCCTTGTCTTTATCCATTGACGCCTCTTTTCGCGACAAAGTTACGAATTCCCGTCCATTGTACAAAGCTTTTCACCTCTCATATTTCATTTTTATTTCTCATTATTTTTTCTTATTTTTGCCGTGCTAAACGAATTTGATTGAGCAATGGCCCGTCATAACACACTCGGAGAATGGGGCGAGGATCTTGCCTGCGAGAAACTCGTGGCCGACGGATACGCGATAGCCGAGCGCAACTGGCGCATGGGGCGCTACGAGATCGACATCATCGCCGTAAAGGACGATTTCGTCATCTTCGGCGAGGTCAAGACACGCGCCGACATGGACATCGACCCGCTGGAAGCCGTCGACAGCCGCAAGATCGCCCGCATGGTGGCTTCGGCCGAAGCATACATGCTTCACCACGACCTCCGGCGCCAGGTGCGTTTCGACCTGTTCGCCGTCAACGGCACCCCCGACGGTTACCGCCTCGAACACATCCCCGACGCGTTCATGCCGCCGCTCAAGACATACTAACTTAAACAGAATGAAACACAACGTACAAGCCAACCTCGCCGCTCTCCGCGACCGGATGAAGCAGAGCGGCATATCGGCCGCCATAATTCCCCAGGCCGACCCTCACATGAGTGAATACCTTTCGGAGCACTGGCAGGCACGCCGCCTGCTCAGCGGATTCACCGGCAGTGCCGGCGACCTCGTCGTCACACTCGACAAAGCCCTGCTCTGGACCGACTCGCGTTACTTCCTCCAGGCAGCCGACCAGCTCGCCGGTTCTGAAATAATACTGATGAAGGACGGACTGCCCGACACGCCCTCGATAGCCGCATGGCTCTGCTCCGCACTGAAGCCCACCGAAAAAGTCGGCATCGACGGCATGGTCTTCTCCACCCTCGCCAAGTCCGACCTGCAGATGCACCTTCAGGCCGCCGGCCTGGTACTGGTATCTGATTTCGATGTACTCGATCAGATATGGCCCGACCGCCCCGCCCTGCCCTCCGGCGCCGTCTTCGTCCACCCCGAGGAATTCGCCGGCCTGAGCGCATCGACCAAGATCCACAACATCCTCGACCGTTGCGCCGCCCTGGGCGCGACATCGATGTTCGTCTCCGCCCTCGACGAGATAGCCTGGACGCTCAACATCCGCAGCAACGACGTGAAATACAACCCCGTGGTCACCTCGTTCCTCTACATCTCCGGCGCAGGCTCGGTACTGTTCATCGATCCGGTCAAGATCAGCGATGAAGTGGCCCTGTACCTCACATCGCAGGGCGTGGCCACAGCCCCCTACTCCGCCGTGAAGGAATTCCTGGCATCGCTGCCGGGCGAGAGCCGCGTGCTGGTCGACACGGCCCGCAACGCCGCCGCCATTGTCGACATCCTCGGCGCCCGCGCCGTAGAGGCACCGTCGCCCGTGGCCATGCTGAAAGCCGTCAAGAACGAGGCCCAGCTCGCCGGAACACGCGCCGCCATGCTCCGCGACGGCGTCGCCATGGTCAAATCGCTCTACGAGATCAAGACCCGCGTGGCCGAAGGACGTCCCACCACCGAGATGGACGTGGCCGAAATACTGCGCAAATACCGCAGCCGCGGCGACCACTACTTCGACGAGAGCTTCGGCACCATCGCCGGCTATGGCCCCCACGGAGCCATCGTGCACTACGAGGCCGACACCGAATCGAACTCCACGCTCCAGCCATCGGGCCTGCTGCTGATCGACTCCGGCGCACAGTACCTCGACGGCACCACCGACATCACCCGCACCATCTCGCTCGGACAGGAACCCACCGCCGGCGAGCGCCACGACTTCACCCTCGTGATGAAAGGCCACATAGCGCTTGCATCCATGATCTTCCCCGAAGGCACCACCGGCCATCAGCTCGATGCCGTCGCCCGTCAGTATCTGTGGAAGGAAGGCCTGAGCTACCTCCACGGCACCGGCCACGGCGTAGGCCACTTCCTCAACGTGCACGAAGGCCCCCAGAGCATCCGTCTCAACTACGTGCCCGCGCCTCTCACGCCCGGCATGATCACATCCAACGAGCCCGGCCTCTACCGCGAAAACGTCCACGGCATCCGCTGCGAGAACCTCGTGCTCACCGTCGAGAAGATGACCACCGCATTCGGCCGCTTCTACGGCTTCGAGACACTCACGCTCTGTCCCTTCGACCGCGCTCTGTTCGACACCTCGATCATGACCGACGACGAACTCCAGTGGATCAACGACTACCACCGCAAGGTTGCCGACGCCATCGCTCCGCACCTCGAGGGCGAATACAAGGCATGGCTTCTCGAAAATACAAAACCCCTCACAAAGTAACTCCACCACATGGCACTCATAATACCTGTACGCGGCTTCGAGCCCAAGATCGGCCGGGACTGCTTTCTGGCTGAAAACGCCACTATAATCGGCGACGTCGTCATCGGCGACGAATGCTCGGTATGGTTCAACACCGTGTTGCGCGGCGACGTAAACTCGATCCGCATCGGCAACCGCGTCAACATCCAGGACGGCAGCGTCCTCCACACTCTCTATCAGAAATCGACCATCGAGATCGGCGACGACGTGTCCATCGGCCACAACGTCACCGTCCACGGCGCCAAGATCCGCGACTACGCCCTCATTGGCATGGGATCGGTCGTGATGGACGATGCCGAGGTCGGCGAAGGAGCCATCGTGGCTGCCGGCGCAGTGGTGCTCTCGCGCACCAAGATCGGCCCCAACGAGCTGTGGGGCGGCGCACCCGCCAAATTCATCAAGATGGTCGACCCGGCGCAGAGCAAGGAAATCAACCAGAAGATAGCCCACAACTATCTCATGTACTCCCGCTGGTACACCGACCCGGATAAATAATCACGCAGCTTGAGAGCAGGCCTCCGGCTATTTACTCCGTGCAGCGCGCAGCGCGCAGCCGGGAGAGCAGGCCTCCGGCCTGCGGCTTAGTCTGCTGAGGTAATTACTTCTGCTACTGTGCCGTAGGCCGGAGGCCTGTTCTCAAGGTGCGATGCCTGCTTTCCAGATTAAGGCATCTGCTCGTCGGTGTTGCGCGGATTGTTGTTCAGGGCCTTCGTATCGGCCTTCACCTCCTTGCGCGTTGCGGCGGCGTCGCACTTGTTGTCCTCGGCCACGCCCGGATAGTCGCGGCTGCCTTGTTCCTGCAGTTTGTTCTTATTTTCCATAGTCACTTCAATTCAATTTTGATTTTACCATAAAACGCCCGCGCGGCGTCCTTGGTTCACAAAAAAACTCCGCCCTGAGTCACGTCAGAGCGGAGTTTCTTATTGAGGTGATGCTGTGTTATTCGTAGATCAGCTCCAGATCATCGAGCCACATCTTCGAGCCGTCGCCGCCCGAGAAGTAGTCACCGCCGATCGAGGCCGAAGCCGTGCACATGATGTAGGTCGGAGTAACGTCAGTGCGGCGGTATTCGATATTGATCGTGAATTCGATCATACCGGCGCCCGCAGTGGCCTCCTTCAGCACGAGTTCGCCATAGCCGATTACGTTCGAGCCGTTCTTGTCGAACAGCATCTTGGGCTTGGCCGTCGCTATGACAACGGGATAGTCAGCTGTCTCACTCTTGTCGTGCATCATCTGATCGTCGAGCAGAGCGATGTAGATGGTACCGTTGTCCATTTCGCCCTTGCTCGGACCCGTGTAGTCGGCGGGGATGTCGGGGTCAGCGGTCACAGCCACAGGACTGTACTTGATCCAGCCGTGCAGCTTCGACGGACGGCTCGCCCACGGACGGCCCCAGCCAAGCACGCCATTGGTGCCTGCCGTGCGCAGATAGTCGCCGATGAAGATGTTGCCTGCGGCAAACTTACCCAAGAATCCGACGCCTACAAACTGCGAGTTCAGACATACCGAGTGGCCGCTGTGTGCGATCTCACTGTCAAGATAGGTGACCATCTTGCCGAGAGTAGCCGATCCGTGATTGCCCGAATCCCAGAATTCCTGACCGCCTTCGCTGTAGAAACAGGTGACGGTGTTGCGGTCTTCGGTCACCACACAGCTCTCCTCGAATCCGGCGTTGGGCAGCTGGCGGGCTTCTTCGGTAGTGAACTCACACACCACGCCCGAATCGAAGCCGTCGCTTGCAGCGATGAATTCATAGGTTGTGGCCGGAGTCAGGCCGGTCAGCGCGGCCTGCATCTTCTTGCCGCTGACAGTTGTCGCGGCCTCGGTCCAGGCCAGCGTGCCTTTCTCGCGGTATTTCATCACAGGATTCGACACAGCGTCCTTGTTTATAACACCGCCGATCGTGGCGCGGGTCGCCCAGGCGGCTCCGGAGGCGATCGCCTCGGTCGTCACATCGTCGGCCGATACCTTGATGCGCAGGTCGGCATGGCCGGTCTTGCCGGCCTCGTCGGTGGCGTCGATTGCCACGGCATACTCACCGTCGGCAAGATTGTCGGTGAACTCCGGTTCGAAGTTCAGCTTCACGGTCGTCACGTCCTGGTCATCATAGTAGGTCTGCGTGAAAGTGATGCCTGCGGCGGCCACGGCGGCCTTGAGGTCCTCGTCGGTCATGCGCAGCAGATCGAAGTCGTTGCCAGCGATATTGAGCAGCCCCGTAAAATAGTCGCTGGTCAGTATCAGGCTCTGAAGCTTACCCTGTGCGTTGATCCATACTGATTTACGGCCGATCAGGCCGGCCTCGCCGGTCTGCACCTCATCCAGTCTGTAGCCGATACCCTTCATGGTGGGTGCGGCTGTGATCTGGATCTCGTTTTCGACCTCGATCTCCTCTTCGTCGACGGTGATGGTCAGATACGCGCCGCCTATGGGCTGGCTTTCGGCCGGACATTCCACATTAATATTATATAGAGTGGTCGGCTTGGCGGCGGTGATGGTGCCCTGACGCTCGAAATCCGATCCGTCGGAGAGCTTGCCCTTCAGGGTCCATGTCAGGTCCTTGTCGCGCGAGTTCATCATGAAATAGCCGGTAGCGTCCGTACGGCCCACGAAGTCAAGCGAACCCTGCGAGTGTCCTACGGTCATGACATAGTCGGCGAGCACACCGTCGACATCGTCGGCATAGTTCACCCTCACGGCCGTATTGGCTATCCGGCACACTACCGATACGCTCTGGTTCGATCCGGCGCTCACCGTGAACTCCTCGCGGCCCTTGAAGTAGCGGTCGTCAAACGAGGCGGGAACCGAGTCTCCGGCCCATGCCTCGGCTACATAGCGGTCGCTCAGCAGCTTGATGCCGCCTGTGGGCATCTCCGATGCGCCGTTGTACTTGCGCACCACGCCCTTGGGATTCGATATCCATACTATGCACGATTCGAGCAGTTCCTGCTCCGAAGCGCGGGAGTACGTCCTCACATCAGTGCTGACCTTCGTGCTCAGGAAAATGGTTCCTTCGCCCGACCCGATCAGCGGTTCGTCGCTCGAACAGCCGACAGCGGCGGTCGCTGCTATCGCAGCGGTGGCCGCATACATTATCGTCTTTTTCATTATTCAACAATGAATGTAAGGGTTTTCGACTCGGACGATCCCGTCTGGTCGGTCACCGTGATGATAAAATTGTGTTCACCCGCGTACGCCACCAGCAGCGGTATGAACTGGGTTATGTCGAACGGAAGCTCCGTCTTGCCGATCACTTCGTCGCGGATGGGGAAGAGGCTGCCCAGCTTCACTGCCACGTCTTCGCTTTCGGGATGGGCGAGATCGAACTTCAGCGGAAGCAGATCGCTTACCGCGGCGGCAAACTCTTCGCTGTCGGTGCTGATTTCCACCTCAAGTTTCTCGATACCGTTGGTGGCGGTGATGTCTACCTTGCCGTCCATTCCCGCTGCCGGGATGTTAGGCTCGTCGAAACTCAGCGCAGCCGATTCGATCTTGATCTGACCATCGACCTTCAGGCCGGGAGCGGCGATGCGGAATGCTGCCGACGCGCCCTTGGCGTCCGTGCCGGTGACAATGAAGGCGTGACTGCCGGTGTATTCCGCGGCCTTGGCCAGCAGGGCCGTGAAGTCGACATCCACCGCGGTGGCTCCTGCCACGGCAGCCGATGCGGGCAGACCGTAGGCGGCGACAGCCGCTGCGGCGGCGCCCGGATTAGCCATGTCAGCGCCGTTGAGGGCCGACAGCTCGGCCACAAGTTCTTCGTTGTCGCTCGTGACGCCCAGAGTCAGCGAGGCGAGGCCTTCGGGAGCCGAGACTTTCAGCACACTGCCTGCGTAGGTCATCTCCACGCTCTCCTTGAATTCCTCGTGTCCGGGACGGTCGCCGGGATCCTCGTTTTCCTCGCCGGGATTGAGGCTGCCGTTAATATTCTCGTCCTCGACACTGGTGTCGACGTTGATGCCTTCGGTCGGATCGATATATCCTGTCTCGGGATCCGGATCGACATTGCCGCCCTTGAGCGAGAAAGTGATGATGCGGTGCTGTCCGGCAGCCACATCGGTGAAAGTCCGTGTGAAATTCTCGTGATAGCCTTTGACATCGCCCGAGAAAGTGGCGGCGAGGGTCATCGAGCCTTCCACCACCTCGAAATAGCCCGAGCGGGTTTCGTCGGGGGTATAGACAAGTTCGCCGGCATCGTTGGCCACCACCTTCACCTGCACGTCGTCGCCCATGGCATCGCGCAATTCGTCGGTGAAGCGGATCGACACCTTCAGCGACGCGAAGCGGCACACTACGTTCTCAAGTTCGGTGATCTCACCGTCGCGGATCTCGAATTCACGCGAACCGGTGAAATAGGGATGCTCCCACTCCGCCTTCTGTACCTCGTGCGACTTGATGTCGACTTTGTATCTTCCGACGGGGAGCTCGAATATCTCGGGCATCTGTCCGTAAGTCCACTGCTCCTTCTGTGCGCCCGCCTCATCGAAAATCGTCACGATGAACGGATTCAGATCTACTGTCGCACGGCCGCGGCCGATGACGGTCTCGGCGTTCTCGACTTCCACGCCGAGCGACGACAGGGCTACCCGGCCGGTCTTCTCCGTCGGATAGTTCAGTTCCTCGGAGCAGCCGGTGGCCAACGTCATTCCGGCCAGTAGCGTGATTGTTGTCAATATCTTGTTTTTCATTGCTTTTTTGCTCGTTAACTCATTAATAGGTAAGGGCTATTTCATCGACGTACAGCTGAGAGCCGACATATTCGCCATCCGAAAGATTCAATGGCTTGGGGGGCTTCATATATGTCTCGTTTGCGGTCAGAGCGTTCGGATTGCCCGACGATTTGAAGATGATGCGCAGGCTTGCGGCCCGTGCGCTTGAATGGTCATAGCTCAGCGGCAGTTCCATCGGCCGGTAAGCCGATACCGGAGTCAGATTTGCCGAATTAGAAGCTATGATGTTGCCGCGTGCATCGACCACCTCTACGGTCACGGTGCCGAAATCCCCGTTATCTTCGCCCTTTCGGTTGGTCTGCGAATATTTGTACTGGAATGTGACCGAAGCCGGACGCGACGTGAATGCTGTGCCGTAGTTAGGCTCTGCGTTCTGTTCAGGCGTCACGCCGTCCCAGTTTCCCAGGAAGAGCTGTCCGGCCGACACATGCTTGCATGTGCCGAAGCTCCACTGATTGAAAGCATTCCCCGATGCGGTATTACCCGATCCCCAGCCTACGGTACGGATCAGGGCCGCTTTGCCCGATACGGCGTCATCGGTAGGTTTGGTTCCCGACGTGGCGTTATACGACATGTTCGAGCTCGAACCCCACTGGGAGATGGTCACCGGATTGTAGGTCGACCATATGCCGCCCTGAACGAAATGCTCCACCATGTTCGATTTGTGGGCCGTCGAAGTCCAGTCGTCCAGGTTGCCGTTCTCAAGCGGTTCCTCGGTTTCTGTGGTGAATGTCCTCGTCACGGCGTCGGATGCGTCCTTCGTTCCGTTCTTGATCTTGAATGTATAGTCGGTCGCCGGAGTCAGACCGCTCACCATGAGCACGCGGTTGGCGACGTCGGCCGTTGTGGCCATCTCCTTGTAATTTACACCATCGGTCGACACCATGACAGTCGCATTGCTCATCAGTTGCGACAGGAGAGCAGAGTCATTGTCCTTTTCGCCGATGGTTACCGGAAAAAAAGCGTTCTTCGCGAATGCGTTGACAGCTGCCGTGCCAGGCACTACCTGGGGCGTACGCTGTATGGTGCATTCGATTTTAGTCAGACCTTCGGCCGTTGCCGAGAAGATAAGATCGGTATTGGGATTGGCCTGGTCGACACTGCCCGTTATCCTGTATTTGAAATCGCCCAAAGCCTCTGTCGCAGCAGGTTCGAAGCGGGTGTCGGTGCCGCGCGTATTGCGGTAGGCAAACTTGACCAGCTCGGCCGGATCGCCGGCATTGAACTCAAGGACAAACGACAGCGTAGTCTCGCCCATATAAAGTTCGGGATTGAGAATATTTATTTTCAGCGGCTGCGCCTCGGCCGTGAAGGTCACTGCATCGGAAAGCTTGCCGAACTTGTCCCTTACCTCAAGCGTGAAAGCCGATGTGTTGTTGCCGCCGTTGAGATATACGATGTTTTTCATCACATCCGTCAGATCCACTACAGCCAGCTTGTTGGCGTCGCGGTTGATGCCGCGGGTCGTGAGGCCGAGTTCGGTCATCTTGGCCTGTGTGGCGGCATCGGCCGACAGCAGGTCGATCTCTGCGGGCCAGCCGCTCGAAAGCAGCGAGGCCGACTGGGTGGTCAGCTTCACCTGCTGCATGCCGCCGCGGGCGATCACGTGGTATCTGAAACCCTGCTCGAAGTCCTGGCCGGGGACAAATTCCACCGGCGTGCCGGGTGTGAATCCCACCGGAGTAACTTCCGGAGCCGGAGCGTTCAGCACTTCGTCGCTGATGTCGATGGTGATCGGCTCGGCTTCCTCGAGCGTGTCGTCGAAGGTGATTACCAGGCTTGCCGAACCGGCGCCGTCGGCCAGATCGACATTCACATGGTAGTGGCGTCCGGCCACAGCCTCGAAAGTGGCGGCAGTCATCTTGGCGCCCTTGCCGTTAGGCTTCACGAAGTCTACGTTCACCTCTACCTGACCGGCCCTTACGTAAGCCGGGCGTGTCTCGGTGTCCTCGAAATGGATATACGAACCGGCGGCGCTGTGCACCTCGGCGCTCCACGACGTCATGTAGTCCTTGAAGCCGTCGCTGTAATCGATCGATACCAGAGCGTTTGCGACCGTCGCCGTGAGCGACACCTGGGTCGTCTCGTTCTCGCGGACCACAAACTGCGATTTGCCGTAGAATGCCGGCGATTCGAAGCCTTCCGTATTCTCGTCGCCATAGAATGCCTCCATGGTGTACGTTCCGATACTGAACTTGCCGTCGGTCGGAAACTCGGTCACGCTTCCCCATGTCATCACGGCTGTCCCGTCGGCCGGGGTCAGCCTCAGCGACAGATCTGCCGGCGTCACATCCGTGTATTCAGTCCTGGACTTTCGCCCCGACTGCACCGATGCGTCGACCTCTGTCGAAAGGGCGATTGATCCTTTGCCGGTGTCGAATCCGAGCCCCTCGCCGTCGCTGCACGCGACTGCCAGGCCCATGACCGACACTGACACGATTCCCTTTAACATTGTTGCTTTCATCGTGTAATGATTTGATTTATTGATTATTGTTCCTATTTTTTCTTATTTACGGAATAAATTGCTCTTTTAATATCCCAAAATAACGCTTTCGTGGAAAATTATGGCAAATTTAGCAATTTTTTTGAAAACTATAGCTTTATTTGCCTAATTAATTTATAGTCTCACGACTTATCAGACAATTTATCAAACCATTACACCAACAGCTCGCCCGCGCGTACCGCAGACGGCATGCACGTCAGCAGCCAGCCTCAGATCGATATCGACAGCGAGGCCGTCAGACTGCGGGGAAGCGACGGACCATAGATGTAGCCGCTGTCGCGCAGGTAGCCCTGATCGAAATCGTTCTGATAACTGTCGAACACGTTGAGCATGCCCAGACCGAACTCGCAGTTCACGCGGTCGAACACACGGCGCGTGTACGTGAGTTTTATGCTCATGTCGAAGAACGCGGGCGTGCGCCGCGCCACGTCGACCGGTGTCCCCGACCCCGCTATGTGCTGGACGGTCATCGGGCCGGTGAGCGTGCCGGCGAATACCGCCTTGAGCGAGTGAAGTATCTCCCAGTTGGCCGTGAAATAGCCGTAGACGTCGGGCGTGCGGAACATCCGCTTCTCGGCCGGGACGGACGGATCGTCGCTCCACACCTCGGGCCGTTTGTAGCGCGAGCGCTGCAGCGTGATGCCCGCCTGCACGTCGAAATGCGACGAGAAATAGGCCTTTGCCTCCACGTTCATACCGAATACGCGGGCGCCCGAGCCGTTGTAGCGCTCGAGCACGGCATTGCCGGCCGCATCGGGTTCATCGAGCTGACGCAGGGCGAACACGTCGCGCAGATCGGTGAAGAAGCCTTCGATGAGCAGATTGGTCTGCACGGAGCCGAAACGGCGGTAAAAATCGCACGAGAGGCTGAGGCTGTTGCTGCTCTCCTGCTTCAGTCCGGGCGCCAGCACCGTCACTACGCGGTCGCCGCCCACGATGGCCACGTGCAGGTCCTCGTCGTAAGTCTGCGGGGCGCGGAAGCCGGTTGAGTACGACATGCGCAGGTTCACGCTCTCGCCCGCGTTGAAGCGGATGTTGGCGCGTGGCGACACCACGGCATTGTCAAGCAGCGAATGCTTGTCGACGCGGGCTCCGACAAGGAATCCCCACCGGTCGTCGCGCCATTCGTTCTGCACGAAAGCGCTGTAGATGTTCACGTTCTGCTTCAGATCGTGGTCATAGCCTATGGTCACGTCGTGCAGGCGGTTGAACGAGTAATCGGCGCCGCAGACCAGCTCGGCCGGCATGAACAGCAGGCGGCTGAACGGATGGGTCCACTGCGCGCCCGTGTTCACCACGATGTCGCTTGTGCGGCCGTAGGCATCGGGATCCATCTCGCTGCCGTAGTAGCTCGTGCGGCGAGTCGACTGCGTGGCGGCGAATATGGCCACATGGTCGCTGTGGCGGCGCGGCCACAGGTCAAGCGTGGCCTCGAACGCATGTATGTTGTGATCGGCCTGCTCGGCCACCATGGCCATGTGCGCCGGCTGCTTCAGATTGTCGCCCCCGCGCCGGTATTCATGGGTGTTGTGGTATTCGACGGTCAGGCGCGATGCGTCACCCGGACGGATGAAGGCCCGCGCACCGAGCGTCTGCGACTTCAGCTGCGGCACTTCGGTGAAGCCGTCGCCGTCGTGGTCATAGCCGTCGCGGCTGCGGCTCTGGCCGTAGATGAAGATGCCGGCCCGGCTGTTGTCGGTCACTACGGAGGCATTCATCGTAGTGTTGTTGTCCAGGGCGCCGCTGATGCCGATCGAAGTCAGCTGATGCGACACGCGGGCCGTGTTCACGACCGGATCGCGGGTGATGATGTTGATCGTGCCGCCCACGGCCGACGAGCCGAACAGCGCCGAGCCGCCTCCGCGCATCACCTCCACGCGCTCGATCATGTTGGCCGGGATATGCTCGAGTCCGTACACACCGGCCAGGGCCGAAAACACCGGCCGCGAATTCATGAGGATCTGCGAGTAGTGGCCGTCGAGTCCATTGATACGCACCTGGGTGAAGCCGCAGTTCTGGCAGTCGTTCTCGACCCGCACGCCGGGCTGCAGGCTCAGGCCGTCGGCCAGCGAGCAAGCACCGATGGCGTCGAAGATCTTGCCGGGCGTCACGTTCACAAGCGACGGACTCAGGCGGCGCACCTGATCGCTTTTCGACGACGTCACCACTACCTGGTCGAGCATGAAAGCGTCGGGCTCGACCTCGAAATTCAGTTCGACTGTCTGTCCCGAAGCCACGCTCACACTCCTCGACTGGGTCTTGTAGCCCGTGCACGACGCCTCCACCACGTAAGTGCCGGGCTGTAGGTCGCGGAGCACATAATGCCCTGATCCGTCGGTAAGCGTGCCGATGCGCGTGTCCTTGATCTGTATCAGATAGTAAGGCATGTGCTCGCCGGTCTCGGCGTCGATCACATGCCCGGCAATGTTGGCATCACTGGGAGCGGCGAGTATGGTCATACTTGTCACGGCAACGGCAAAAACCGCCGCCAGGAATCGTTTTATCATCGGATTGATCGGTTGGTTTGCGGACAGACTAATGCTTCTCTTTCTCGCTGCAAAATTACAATTATTTATTGACCCGTGCAACCTTTGCGCCCTACTGAGCGTTTAATTTCAAAACTCAAAAAAATTCAAGTACTATGACAGACGCACAGAACATCGGAAATGTGGCCCGCGACGAAGCTCGCCTGGCAGCCACAGCCGCAAAAGCTTCGGCAGTCACCGAAGCCGAGGCCATCAAAGAGAAAGTCGACGCCGGAAAGACAGCCGCCGCCGAAAAGGCATCCGACACCAAGGAACAGCTCGCCGACAAATTAGCCGACATCAAAGGCAAGGCCTCTGACTCGCTCTCGGGCATGAAAGAAAAGGTCAGCGACTTCGCAGCCAAGGCCCTTGACAAGGGCGGCGATCTGCTCGACAGCCTCTCCGACAAGGCCCATCAGGCAGCCGACAAGCTGAACAACTGACATTCAACCTTTCACAGACTATTATAAATTGAATCCGAACGACTTTCGTTACAGAAAGTCTCATTCTCCTCTCTTCTACTGAGAAAGCGGCAATAAGGTCCTGATGGCCTGATTGCCGCTTTCGTTGCGTCACAATGCGGTGAGTATAACCTGTATTTACCTATTACCCGATACTTGCCGGATATGGTTATGATATGTGCGAGGCCGCCTCGGCCACAGGCACAGTCACCTGCGTGCCCTCGGCCATGTTCTTGACCGTGACTGTACCGGCCGCAGCCTCAGCCTCGCCGATGATGGCCACGTAGGGTATGCCGGCGTTGTTGGCATACGTCATCTGCTTCTTGAGCTTGGCCGCGTCGGGATACAGTTCGCAGCTGATGCCGGCCGCGCGGAGCACCTTCACGGCGCGGAGCGACGCGGCAGCCTCGGCCTCGCCGAAATTGACGAACATCACCTGCGACGCGGCGCCAAGCCGCTCCGGATATAGATCGAGGCCGTTGAGCACGTCGTATATGCGGTCGGCGCCGAACGATATGCCCACGCCCGACAGGCCCGGCATGCCGAACACACCGGTCAGGTTGTCATAGCGGCCGCCGCCGGTGATCGACCCGATAGCATAGTCGAGAGCCTTCACCTCGATGATCGTGCCGGTGTAATAGTTCAGGCCGCGGGCGAGCGACACGTCGAGTTCCAGCTCGGCGTCGAGGCCGAGTGCGAGTGTCGATTCGATCACGGTGCGCAGCTCCCCGACACCTTTCGTGCCGGTCTCCGATGACGCCAGCAGCGACGCCAGCTGTCCGAGCCGTTCGGCCGGAGTGCCGGTGATCTGGAGTATCGGCGTCAGTGCGGCGATTGATTCGGGTGTCAGGCCGCGCTCGGCCAGTTCCTCGTTCACTTTCTCGAGGCCGATCTTGTCGATCTTGTCAATGGCCACCGTGATGTCGACCATCTTGTCAGGCGCGCCGATCAGCTCGGCGATGCCCGCCAGCACCTTGCGGTTGTTGAGTTTGATGCATATGCGCACCTTCAGCCGGCGGAACACCTCGTCGATCAGCTGAAGCAACTCCACCTCGTTGAGCAGCGAGTCGCTGCCAACCACATCGGCGTCGCACTGGTAGAACTCGCGGTAGCGGCCCTTCTGCGGGCGGTCGGCGCGCCACACCGGCTGGATCTGGAAGCGGCGGAAGGGCATCTGTATGTCATTGCGGTGCTGCACCACAAAGCGCGCGAACGGTACCGTCAGATCATACCGCAGGCCCTTGTCCGAGATCTGGGGTGTCAGCTTCGTGAAACTTTCCTCGTTGAGCAGGCTCGGGTTCACCCCTGCCAGGTAGTTGCCCGAATTCAGTATCTTGAACAGCAGCTTGTCGCCCTCCTCGCCGTATTTGCCCATCAGCGTCGACAGATTTTCCATCGCCGGGGTCTCGATCTGATGATAGCCGTACAGGCGGAATACATCGCGGATCGTATCGAAGATATAGTTGCGGCGCGCCATCTCGGCCGGGCTGAAATCGCGCGTTCCTTTTGGTATGGAGGGTTTCTGTGCCATGTCTGTATGTTTTTTCTATATTTGTGCTGCAAAGTTAACAATTCCGTGTGAAATTTTCGTAATTTTGCCGGCAAATTCAAGTCATGCCGTTTTACCTGACAGCTCTGATGATTCTGTTCGGCATCGAGGTCATATACCTTCGCATCGCCGCATACAACGAGGCGTCCCTGCAACGCCCCGTCGGGCGTTCGTCGCATAAATCGCCCACCATCACGGGCGGAGGCTTCATCTTCTGTCTTGCGGCTCTTGCGGCCGTGTGGATGGCCCCCTCGCGCGGAGCCCTGTTCTTCGCCGCGGGCCTGTCAGTGGCGTCGGCGGTGAGCTTTGTCGATGATTTCCGGCCACTCGGCGTGTCCGTGCGCCTCGCCGCCCAGCTCGCGTCGGTGGTGCTGATGCTGTTCGGCACCGGCGCGCTCGCGGCCGCTCCGCTGTGGCTGTGGTGTGCGGCGGCCATAGGTTCGGCCGCCTACCTCAACGCCTTCAACTTCATGGACGGCATCAACGGCATCACGGCCGCCTACTCTGCCGTGCTGCTCGCCGCGCTCATGTGGCTCGACAGCGCCTACGCCTTCGCCGATCCCCGTCTGCCGGCGCTCACGCTCTGCGCCGTCGGTGTGTTCGCCTACTTCAACTTCCGCCCGCGGGCAGTCTGCTTCGCCGGCGACGTCGGAGCCATATCCGTGGCCCTCGTCACGCTCTACATGCTTGTGTCGCTGATCGCCGTCACCAGTTCGGTGTGGTGGATCGTCCTGGTGGCTGTCTATGGCGTCGACACGGCCCTGACGGTCGTGCGCCGCATCTTCCGCCGTGAGAACATATTCCGCGCCCACCGCCTGCACCTCTACCAGTATCTGGCCAACGAACGCCGCATGCCGCACCTTGCCGTCGCTGCTACCTACGCCGCCGTGCAGGCCGCCGTCGACCTGGGCGCATGGCTGTCGCGCGACCACCTGGGCGTCTACTTCGCGGCGGTCACCGTCCTTCTCTCCGCCGCCTACCTCATCATACTCCGGCACTCCCACGAAACAACCGCAACCCGATAAACCGTCGTCTGATCAATCATATGACATCAAAGCGACAGGGCATGCTTCGGCTTGGAAGCATGCCCTGTCGCTTTGATGGGTCTTGAAAAATACAGATCAGTATTTACTTGCGGGCCAGGATCAGGGCCGAGGTCGGAGCCACGGTCACCTTGCCGCCGCGCGACGTGCCGAGGCCTTCGGCATTGATACGGCCGTCTTCGGCGATCACTATCCAGTCACCCTTGGGAACATTCACCTCGCGGGGCTCTTCCGAGCCGTTGAACACAAGCTTGATCTCGCGCCACTCGTCGCCGTTGGCATTATTCTTGATCGAATAAGAGATCAGATTGGTGCCGTCGACCTTGTCGAAGACGATGTTGCGGGCGATATCCTCGGCCGTGGTCATGCGGAATGCCGGATGGTTCTTGCGCAGCTTGATCAGCTCGCGGTAGTAGCCGAACTGCTCGGCATTGTCGTGCTTGAGCTGCCAGTCGATGGCATTGACCGAATCGGGCGACTTATAGGAGTTGTGGACGCCCTTCTTGCCGCGGAACACTTCCTCGCCCGCGAACATGAACGGTGTGCCCTGCGACGTAAACACTATCGTCTGCGCAAGGCGCGCGGCGCGCATACGCTGCTCGGGTGTGGCGCCGGTCATCGACTTGCCGAGTTTGTCGGTCAGCGTCAGATCGTCGTGACACGACACGTAGTTGACGATCATCTCGGGCGACGTTGCGTAGGCGAACTTCGAATTGTTGCCCTTCGAGTAATCGACCTGCGGATGGGCCGTGGCGGCCACGATGCCGATCTTCACGGTCTCCTCGTTGCCGGGCTTGCCGGTGGCGAAGCCGCGGTCGGCTGCATTGCTGTAGTGCCCCTTGATTGCGTCGCGGATATCGTCGCTGAACACGGCCACACCTTCCATCCGCGACACATTCTCTTTCAGCGCGCGACGTTCGGCAGGCAGGGGCGAGTCGCCGGCGGTCCAGCCCTCGCCATAGACGAAGATCGACGGATTGATCTCATGAAGCTCGCGGGCCACGCGGTTCATCGTCTCTGTATCGTGAATGGCCATCAGGTCGAAGCGGAATCCGTCGACATGATATTCCTTGGCCCAGTACTTCACCGAGTTCACGATGAAGTCACCCATCTGGGCGCGGTCCGAGGCGGTCTCGTTGCCGCAGCCCGACGCGTCGGAGTACGAGCCGTCCGCGCGGTGGCGGTAATAATAACCCGGAGCGGTGAGCGAGAAGTTCGAATCGTCGTTCTGGGCCGTGTGGTTGTACACCACGTCCATCACCACGCCTATGCCGGCGTCGTGCAGCGCCTTGATCATCTCCTTCATCTCGCGCACGCGCACCGCCGGATCGGCCGGATCGGTCGAGTACGAGCCTTCGGGCGCGTTGTAGTTCAGCGGATCGTAGCCCCAGTTGTACTGGTTGAGCTGCGGATTGGCCTCGTCCACCGAATTATAGTCGTAGCTCGGCAGTATGTGTACGTGTGTCACGCCCAGTTCTTTCAGATGGTCTATGCCGGTGGCCTCGCCGGTGGCGTTGTGAGTGCCGGGCTCGGTCAGCGCCAGGAACTTGCCCTTGTGGACTATGCCGCTCGACGGATCCATGCTGAAATCGCGGTGATGCATCTCATAGAGCACCACGTCGGTGAAGTTCTCGACCTTCGGGCCGCGGTCGAGGTCCCATCCCTCGGGATTCGTCCCCGCGAAATCGATGATGGCGGCGCGCTCGCCGTTGGTGCCGACGGCCTTTGCCCACACGCCGGGTGTCTCGGCCAGCCAGCTGCCCTGGTGCTTGATGCTGAATGTGTAGAATTTGCCGTAGAGCGGCTGCGACACCGACGCACGCCACACGCCGCGGTCGCCGCGCTTCATCTCGAGCGTGTCATATGGAGCCGTGTTGCGGTCGGTGTTGTAGAGGTAGACGCGGGCAGCCTCGGCTTCGGGCGACCACAAGGCGAAGCGTGTGCCGGTCGGATCGACCGTCATCTCCAGATCGGCCCCGCCGTACGTCGGCCACGAGGCATAGCGGTCGTCCGGATTTCCCTGGGCGGCCACAACGGAAGAACCTGCAAGCAGCGTGGCCGCCAGCAGGGTGGTGATGTGTTCTTTCATGAGTTATGAGTAAGTATGGTATGAGTTTACTTGATGATTATTCGCTTCGACAGCCCGTCGACACGCACCACATAGCATCCCGGAGCCAGCTCTATCTGCGTGCTGCCCGGCGCGGCCGTCACATGCCTCATCAGCTGCCCCGTGATGGCATACACCATCACGTCGCAGTCGGCCTGCGAGTCATTGACGATCTCCACACCGCTCTGAAGCACACGGATATTCACCGGGGCCTGCCGCACGTCATGCACGCCGTCAGGACCCGGAAGGGCCCGGCCGGTGGCTGCGCAGCACAATGCTGCCGCGGCTGCAAGTACGAGTATTCTGATTGTCTTGGTCATGCGTTTATATGTCGGTAAGCAAAGTTACGGATAAATCCGCTATTTTCCAAACCATACCTACAGAATTAACGAATTTTCGCATTTTACATAGGTGCGGGTGCATTCGCCGGTCAGCACTTCTCCTTGCAGTGGCCGGCGATCGCTCGCGTCTCGGCCGCGTCGACCTCCTCCTCCGTTGGCTCATATCCAGGCGCCCACTTCGATACCTGCGACGGACGGCGACCCTCGATCTGCCAGTCGAAAGGATAGAAATGCGCTCCCGGATTACGCCACGACGGACGCCGCAGCGAATAGATCGCCAGCGGAAGCGCCACTATCACGGCCACACCGATCAGAATAATGCCCACATACACCACCGGCGAGCCTGTAGTGATCTGTGCCGGCGGCAGATAGCTCAGCACCAGCGCCAGCATGGCCCCAAGGATACCCACAGCGCATACGATTACCTCTCCCGCGCGGCCGCCGGGCACCCTGAAACCGCGGCGCTTCCCGGGCTGCGTGCGGCGCAGCCGGATGAAAGCGCCGTAGATCATCACCACCATGATCAGATAGATGATCGTGGCCATCTGCGACATGATCTGATACGCGCTCTCCACCGTCGGCAGCACTATCAGTATCAGACTTATGAGCGTCACGAACGCACCCTGGATCAGCAGGATGGGCACACAGGCCCCGGCCTTGTTGGTCCGCTGCATCGAACGCGGCAGATACCCCGACTGGGCCACGGCCATCAGGCCGGTCGACGGTCCCGTGACCAGCGCGCTCACCTGGCCCATCACGCCGAACATGATGAACAGCGCCATCACATTGCCCAGCCAGCCGATGCCGAACGAACTGAACAGAGCCTTGTATGCCACCAGCAGCGACTGCAGCAGGTCGATGTCGCCCGTCGGTATCACCAGGCCGATCACAAGCGTTCCCAGGGCATACACCGCCACTATCACCAGAATCGACAGGAACACTGCCCGCGGAAAGTCGCGCGCCGGATTCTTCATGTCGTTGATATGCACCGCCTGGATCTCCATGCCGGCATAGAACAGAAAGATCGACGCCGCCAGCACTATCGTGCTCACATTGGAAAAGTCGGGAAAGAACGACACGTCCGTCAGCGCCACAGGCTTGCCGAGGCAGAAATACAGTATTCCGAGCACGATCAGCACCGCTCCCGGAATGATCGTGCCCACCATGCCGCCGTAGGTTGTCAGCACATTGGCCCCGCGCTGCCCCCTGAAGGCTATGGCCGTCGCCCCCCAGTACACGATCATGGCTATGACAAGCGTGTAGGTCTTGTCCGAAGCCAGCGCCGCGTCAAAGCTCTCGGGCCAGAATATGTAGGCCAGCGACGCCGCCGCAAACATCAGCACCGTCGGGAACCATATCACTATCGTCTGCCACTCGAGGAACATGGACAGCCAGCCCCACCGCGGCCCGAACGCCTCGGCCACCCAGCGGTAGAGGCCGCCGGCCTTGGTATATGTCGATGCCAGCTCGGCGCACACCAGCGAGAACGGCAGCAGAAACACCACCGCCGCGAACAGATAGTAGAATATCGACTGCACGCCGTATTTGGCCTCCGACGGAAGGCCGCGCATGCTCAGTATCGATGTGATGATCATGATGGCCATCGCAGCCATCGTGATGGTGCCGTGAGCCGTCGAGACATGGCGCACGCGTCCGGACAGTGTAGTCCGGGGCGCGGAAGGCCGGGAATCATGCGTATTCATAGTATATGATAGTTTTGACTGAATAATAACGCGCCATATATAATAAATGTTTATTCGCGCCCTGCCGGTGGCGACACCCGCGGCCATGAACACATCCCGATGGTTAAAATACTTGAAAATGTGTATATCCTCCGGCGCTATTTACCAAAAACAGAGTATTGTAGCCGCCCGGTTTCCGGCCTAACTTTGCACCGCGGAAACATAAAACAAATTCATCATATGCCTAAAAGATCAATCGCATTATTGCTTGGCGCGGCCGCACTGGCCGCCGCGCCGGCTTCGGCACAGCTGTCCGTGGGCGGCTATGGCGAGGCCACTTACAGCTACAATTTCTTCTCCGACGCCTGGAACCGCTACAAGACGCCGGCCAACTTCCGCGGCGCCAGCCACGGCCGCGTCGACCTGCCTCACGTGGTCATATACCTCGGCTACGACTTCGGCAAGGGATGGAGCATGGGTTCCGAAATCGAATTCGAGCACGGCGGCGTGGAGGCTGCCGTGGAGATGGAGGACGACGAGGGCGGCGAATACAAAAGCGAGATCGAACGCGGCGGCGAAGTCGCCCTGGAGCAGTTCTGGCTCCAGAAATCGTTCTGTCCCCAGTTCAACATCCGCGCCGGACATCTTGTGGTGCCGGTCGGCTCGACCAACAACGCCCACGAGCCCGACAACTTCTTCGGCGTGTTCCGCCCCGCCGGCGACACGCAGATAATTCCCTGCACCTGGCACCAGACCGGTATCAGCTTCTGGGGGCAGGCCGGCGTCTGGAAATACCAGGCCATGCTCCTCCCCGGACTCGACAGCGACCTCTTCGGCCGCGACAAATGGGTCGGCTCGGCCTCGGGCAGCCCGTATGAATTCAAGATCGCCAACTCCGTGGCCGGCGTCGGACGCGTCGACTTCACCGGTATCCGCGGCCTGCGTCTTGGCCTGAGCGGATATGTGGGCAATACGTTCAGCAACACTCTCGCCCACCCCAACGACAACTGGAGCGACGTCCGCGGCACACTTGCCATCGGCGCCTTCGACTTCACCTACCGCGGCTACAATATCGTGGCCCGGGGCGGCGTAATCTACGGCCACCTCACCGACGCCGACCGCATCACCGCATTCAACAAGAAGATGCGCAACGACTCTCCCTCGCCCAAGACCAATGTGGCCTCCGACGCCATATCCGCGGGCGTCGAGATCGGCTACAACATCTTCGCTCCGCTGAAAGTCCGTGATCAGCAGCTCTACCTCTGGGGCCGCTGCGACTACTACGATTCGATGCTCCGCACCGCCGGCGATGTCCTGCGCTACGACTGGACCGGCCGCACGCGCCTCGCCGCCGGTGTCGACTACTTCCCCATAAGGCAGATCGTCGTCAAGGCCGAATACAGCATCGGACTTCTCCGCCGCCCCTACAACAACGAACCGGCCATCGCCGTCGGCATAGCCTACGCAGGCTTCTTCAGATGACCGCCCCATGACACATAACTGTTATTTATAAAATATTCTGACAACATGCTTAAGACAATCAAGACACTATCGCTGATGCTCGGCGCTGCCGTGCTCGCAAGCTCCTGTTCCGACGACAACGACGGCGTTCAGTCCCCCGTCGACGCCGACGAGGCAGCCCTCCGGGCTGTCGTCACCGACTATGTGAACAACACCGTCGTACCCACCTACCGCGGCCTGGCCGACGCTTCCGTGCGGCTCGCCGACATCTGCGACGCCATGTGCGACGGCGGACTCGACGGCCTCACCGACGACCGGATCGCCGAAGCTGGCCGCGCCTGGATCGAGGCGCGCCGCTACTGGGAACTCAGCGAGGCGTGGCTCTACGGAGCCGCGGCCGACTATAATATCGACCCGCACATCGACACCTGGCCGCTCGACCGCACGGCCATGGAAGCCATGCTCGGCAATCCCGCGCAGATGAGCCAGATGCACGACCGAGAGAGCGCCGGCGAATACGTAGGATCGTCGCTCGGACAGGGTCTGCTCGGCTTCCACGCCATCGAATACCTGCTGTTCGAACCTAAGTCCGCCTCTACGCCGACGACTTCGCCGCGTCCGGCATCGCGTTTCACACAGAACGAGCTCTACTATCTCGCCGCCGTCGCCGACGACCTCCGCAACTGCTGCCTCCGTCTCGAGGCATCGTGGGCCGACGAAGGATCTGTCGCTCAGGCCAAGCTCGACATCCTCGACGAGGCCGAGCTCAGCTACGACAAAAACTACGGCTGGTACATGAAGCATGCCGGTCAGGCCGGATCCACCTACGTCAACTACGCCGACGCCATCCAGGAACTCATCGTCGGAGCACAGGACATCGCCGACGAGGTAGGCAACCAGAAGATCGGCAATCCCGTCGGCTCGGGACTCGCCGCCGATCCCGACTACATCGAATCGCCCTACGCGCTCAACTCCGTCACCGACTTCATCGACAACCTGCGCTCCGTCCGCCACGCCTACGCCGGATTCCGCGCCGTCAGCGGCGAGACCGAAGCCTACATCCGGCCCTCGTCGCACACCCTCAGCGCATTCGTCGCCGCCAAGGACGCCGATCTCGACAGCCGCGTGCTCGCTGCCATCGACCGTGCCATCGAAGCCATCGGCCGTATGCGCGAGCCTTTCGCATCGACATCACAGGACGCTTCGATGCACGACATCAATTTCGCGGCCGTTGACGCCTGCAACGACCTGGTCGACGTGCTCGACGAAGTTATCGACCTGATCAGCAAGTGACGCCATGAAATTCTATCCTTTGATTCTTGCAGCCGCCGTAGGCTCGTCGTTGGCCTCGTGCAGCGACGACAACACCGCAGGCGGCAGCGCAAAACCCGATCCCGACGTCAGCGGACGTCCCGAATGGTACTGGTCGGGCGGACAGCTGGGAACCTCGTTCATCACTACCTCGGCCGCATTCGAGCAGCCGACCCGCAGCGTCAGCGACGGCGGTTTTCTGGCCTCGTTCAAGCGCGGCGAACAGCTTTTTGAGAAAAATTACGTATCCAACAATTCAGGCGTACGCAGCGGCCTCGGTCCGATTTACACGCGTTCGTCGTGCATGCACTGCCATCCAGGCTACGGCCACGGCAAGTCGCAGCCCGACGGTCCTTTCCGCACCGTCGAGGCCGGCAACGGCTACCTGCTCGTAGTCTACAATCCCGCCACGCAGGGCTACGTCAACTGGCTCGCAGGCATGCCCCAGGGCCATGCCGTGGATCCGTTCAAGGCTCCGCTCGACGAAAGCAAGGTCATCATCTCCTGGCACGAGTACACCGACTCCTGGAACAATACCTTCCCCGACGGCGAGACATACTCGCTCCGATACCCTGAAGTGAGTATGTCGCCCGACGCCGTCTACGCCTACCGGCGCGGCGTACTCACCCGCGAGCAGATGGGCGACTACGAGGTGAAGCTCGAGAACACCATCGGCATATACGGCACCGGTCTGCTCGACGCCATCTCCGACGAGGACCTCCTGGCCCAGTATCGCCGCGAGGAGACCGACGGCTACATGCCCAACGGACTCAATCCCGCCATCTTCGCCGGTGGCAGCTGGGTCGGACAGTACACATCGAAGGAAGCTTCGACCGACGGCCTCAAGTATCCCTTCCGCTACACCTACGCTCTGAGCCGCGGTCCGCTCCAGGACGCCGCCGGAGCCAACGCCTACTGGAACATAACCAACGTCACGCGAAGCGACCGCCGCTACCACTACAAGGATGCCGGAGGGTACTACGCCCGTGCCGCAGCCGCCGATCCCGAGGTCCGGGCCGCTTTCCCGGCCTACATCGAGGCCGTCGACCCCGGCCATGAGCATCCCGAATGGTTCACCGACGATGTCGGGGCCAATATCCTCGCCTACATCAACTCCACGACACTGCCCGCCGAAGCCACCGATCAGAACTATATCGACCTGATGGTGTGGCACCGCGGCCTCGCCGTCCCCGCTGTCCGCGATATCGATAATCCCGAAGTGGCACGCGGCAAGGAGATCTTCGGGCAGATCGGCTGCGCCTACTGCCACCGCCCGTCGTGGACCACCGGCTCCGACGAGATACGCGACCCGGCCCGGTTCTTCACTGATGCCGATCCCGCCCGCATGCTGCCCCGATACCCCCACCAGACCATCTGGCCCTATACCGACATGGTCCAGCACAAGCTGCATATGGTCAACGACATCCGCAACGGCTGGTGCCGCACCACCCCGCTCTGGGGCCGCGGGCTGCATCAGCGCGTCACCGGCTCGCCCTACGCCGACCGCCTGCACGACGCCCGCGCTCGCACCACTCTCGAGGCCGTCATGTGGCACGGCACTTCCGCGCAGAGCGACGCGCGCCGCTCGGTCGAGCAGTTCCGTCAGCTATCGAAGGCCGACCGCGACGCCGTCATAACCTTCCTCGACGCTATCTGATATGCCCGCATTCATCCTGCTCGGCATCCTGTGCCTCGCCCTGGCGGCGTTCAGCTGCCTCGGCGAGCAGGGTGTCCGCCTCAGCTCGTCGCTGCCCATGGTCCTGCTGTGGGCAGCGGCCGCTGTAGCGTCGCTCGCCGTCCTGATCCGCCGTAAACTTTTCCGCCGTCCGTTCACATTCATGATACACGTCGCGTTTCTGGTCATCCTGGCCGGTGCGCTCGTCACATGGCTGTGGGGATCGTCCGACACCGTCCATCTGCGTACCGGCGAGTCGTCGCAGGTAGGAAGCATGTCCGTCTCTCTGCTGAGTTTCGAGACCGTCTGTTATCCGGGCACGCGCACACCCTCCGACTACGTGTCGGAGATCTCGGTCGACGGCTCCGCTCCGGCCTACGTATCGATGAACCGCGTCTTCAGCCGCGGTGGCTACCGGTTCTATCAGACGGCCGCCGATCCCGATGGCCGCGGATCAGTGCTTACCGTCACACACGATCCGGCCGGTATCGCCGTCAGCTATGCCGGCTACGCACTGCTGTTTATTTCCATGGTCCTGTACCTGTGCCGCAAAGTCTTGCTCAGGCGACGCGCCGCCGCGCTGGCCGCTGTCGCGCTGTGCTTTGTCACGGTCTCGGCCACACCGGCCGCCGTTCCACGCGAGGTGGCCGACCGGCTGGGGCGCCTCTATATCTATGCCGACGGCCGCATAATGCAGCTGTCGACCTACGCCCGGCTGTTCACCGTAAAACTCACCGGAAACGCCTCCTACCGTAGTCTCACACCCGAGCAGGTGATGGCCGGCTGGCTCTTCGGCTACGATTCATGGAAAAAGGAACCGTGCATCGCCATCCGCGACAAAGCCACCCGCCGAGCCTTCGGACTCGCCGGAAGCCGCGCATCTGTCAGCGACTTTTTCGCCGCCGACGGCTCCTACCGCGCCGAAGCCCCGGCCTTCTCTGCCGCCAACGAGCAGTTCGGACTCCTGTCACAGGCTGCCGCCGGATCACTGTGGCGGATATTCCCCGTCAGCGACTCCTGCGGCGGATACGACTGGCTGTCGCCCGTCGACAACCGCCCCGGCAGTCTCGGCCTGCAGCAATGGCACTTCACGCGCCACGTACTCGGCTACCTGGCCGAACTGATCGCCACCGGACGCACCGCCGAAGCCGTGGCCGTGGTCGACAAGATCGGCGAATACCAGCGGCGCGAGGCCGCCGCCGTGCTACCCTC
>CABRGT010000002.1 GCA_902470475.1 uncultured Porphyromonadaceae bacterium
TGT
Organism: uncultured Porphyromonadaceae bacterium; assembly: GCA_902470475.1. Lineage (GTDB taxonomy): Bacteria > Bacteroidota > Bacteroidia > Bacteroidales > Muribaculaceae > CAG-873. The sequence goes on from CABRGT010000002.1 coordinate 4, forward strand.
CGGCCGCCGCTTTTATATAACTGAGAGTAAGAGCGTTAGACGAAATGAAACAAATTTAATAAAATTTTGTTATTATAATAACATGACTGAATGAAAATTAATGCTTATATTTGCAAACAAAATGAAAGCATTTATAACCCGTTTCAATATATTTGTCTAACAATATAAAAATTTCCGACTATGAATGTAGAAGAAATCGGCACAAACGCCGGCGCCGTGTGGCAGGCTCTCAACTCGGCAGACGCTCTGGGCGTAAAGCAGCTCAAGAAAGCAACCAAGCTTAAGGACAAGGCTATCTTCGCCGCCCTGGGCTGGCTCGCCCGCGAAGGCAAGATCAACATCACGGTTGATCCGGAGGACGAAAAAGAACTTCTCGTAAGCCTCGTACAGGAATAATATTCCATATAACCGATCAGACGGGGTCGCACAGCGGTGAAGCCACAAAGGAAGCCGCCGATGCGGCCCCGTCGGCATGGACGGAGAGCAAAAACGCGCGATTGTAGATAAAAATCCAGGATATTTTTTGCGCGGGCCACGATTAGTTGCTACCTTTGACATACGATAATTCATCACGAAAACAGATGTACAGAAAAGGCAAACTATACTTCAGATACGGCACGATGGGGTCGGCCAAGACCGCCATACTGCTGACTACGGCATATAATTTCGAGGAAAGGCACATGGACTACATGTGCATGAAGCCTGTGATCGATACGCGTGAGACCAAGAATGTGATCCACTCGCGCATCGGCATCGAACGTGAATGCCGGTGGATCTACGGGAACACCGACCTGTATCAGATGGCGGCGGACCTTTACGAGAAAGACGGCCGGATAGTGGACTGGTACCTGATCGACGAGGCACAGTTTCTGTCGGAAGCGCAGGTGGACCAGCTCTCGCGTGTGGTGGATGACTTCGGCAGCAACGTCATATGCTACGGACTGCGGACGGACTTCAAGAGCCATCTGTTCGAAGGCTCGCGGCGTCTGTTCGAGATCGCGGACACGATAGACGAGATAAAATCGACGTGCAACTGCGGACACAAGACGATCGTGAACGCCCGCATCGACAGCAACGGCGACTTCGTGGAGGACGGCGCCCAGGTAGAGATAGGCGGCGACGACAGGTATGTGGCCGTATGCCGCAAGTGCTGGCGGAACAAACACATAGAGCAAAGTTCACGGGCCATGCTCCCCCTTGATTTCACACCGACAAACGACTAAGGACCATGATACTGTCAAGCCTCAGAGAAGCCGAGCGCTACCGCTCCCTCTCACCACGCATAGCCAAAGCCCTCGACTGGCTGCGCGGCTACAATGAAGCCGAATTCGAAGAAGGCGTCACCGATATCGGCGACGGCATCACCGTAAAGGCCGAGGCCCCCGGGCTGATGCCGCGCGAGCGCGCCAGGCTGGAGGTGCATGAGAACTACATCGACATACATGTGCCGCTGAAAGGCACCGAAACCATAGGCTGGGCGCGCCGCGGAGACCTGATCCTGCCTACGCAGCCTTATGAGGAGGAATCCGACATCGGGTTCTACGGCGACCAGGCGCAGTGCCTGATCCATGTGCGCCCGGGGCAGTTCGCCATCTTTTTTCCGGAGGACGCGCACGCGCCCTGCATAGGAATCGGCACGCACCGTAAACTTTGCATCAAGATTCCGGTTATATAAGATATGAAAAGACTGATTCTCCTGCTATTCGCCGCAATAGCTATCGCAGCGTCCGCCACACATACCTTTCATGACGAAACGGTCAGATACAAGGTAATGTACAAGTGGGGGCTGATCAACAAACAGGCGGGAACGGCCACGATCACCATCCGCGACCGCGGCGACTATTATTCGACGCAGCTCACGGCCCGGTCAGAGCCATGGGCCGACCACTTCTACATGGTGCGCGACACGCTCAACGGCGTGATCTCAAAAGAAGGATTCCGGCCCACTTTCTATGAAAAGATAGCCAACGAAGGGGGCGAGCACAAGCACGACATAGTGCGTTTCTCCTACTCGGGATCGCAGGTGACGGGCATGTGCAGCCGACGAGTCGTAAAGAAAGGCAAGGAAACCGTGAACCAGAAGCTGTCGCTGCAGTCGGCAGGCACGACGGTGGACATGCTGTCGTCGTTCTACTATATGCGGTCGCTGCCTTTCGACAAATGGACAAACGGGCAGAAACACACCGTGTCGATCTTTTCGGGCAAGCGCAAGGAGGCGCTGACTCTGGAATATCACGGTATAGAGACAGTGAAGGTAGACGGCAAGAGCTACCGCTGCTACCACATAACCTTCATCTTCACCGGCGACGGCGGCAAGAAGACATCCGACGACATGGATGCGTGGATCACAGCCGACGACCGGAGGCTGCCCGTGCAGCTTGAAGGGAAACTTCCGGTGGGCAAGGTGCGGTGCATACTGATATGAGAAGGATATGTCGCTGATAACGAAAGTCACCGGATGGTATGAGCGTGCCGCAGGGTACTGGGACTATTGTTCCAGGGATGTGTGGCATGACACGCGGCGCTCGTGGAAGGTGAACGTGATAAAGACGCTGAACCTCTCGGTGCGATCGTTCTTCAACGGAGACATACAGACGCATGCGTGCGCCATGACCTACCGCACGATCCTGGCGATAGTGCCTGCGCTGGCCCTGCTTTTCGCCATAGGGCGCGGCTTCGGGCTGCAGAAGGTGCTTGAGGATGAGCTGATGGCCGTGTTCCCGGCGCAGCGCCAGGCCGTGAGCTATGCCCTGAACTTTGTGGACTCCTATCTGAGCGCATCGTCGGAGGGGGTATTCCTGGGTGTGGGACTTGTGTTCCTGCTGTGGACCCTGATATCGATGATGAGCAGCGTAGAGGATACTTTCAACACGATATGGGGCGTGAAGAACGGCCGGAGCCTCGGCCGCAAGATCACGGACTACACGGCGATGCTGCTCATACTTCCGATAGTGCTGATATGCGCCAGCGGCATGACGCTTCTGCTGAGTTCGACCCTGCGCGCGATATTCGACTTCCCGTTCCTCACTCCGGTGATCTCGGCCTTTGTAGAGGTGATGTCGTGGCTGCTGACGTGTCTTTTCTTCACGCTGCTGTACATACTGATGCCGAACACGAAGGTGAAACTGGCCAACGCCGTGATTCCCGGGCTGCTGGCGGGATCGGGCTTCATGCTGCTGCAGTGGATATTCGTCACGGGCCAGATGTATGTGGCGCGCTACAATGCCATCTACGGGTCGGTGTCGTTTCTGCCGCTGATGCTGATATGGCTGCAGCTTGTGTACGTGGTGACGTTCGCGGGTGCGGTGGTGTGCTATTCGTCGCAGAATATATTCATGTACAGTTTCAATGACGCGATAGCCAATATGTCGTCGTCGTACTACGCGCGGCTGACTATCGCCGTGGGGGCCGTGGTGGTGCAGCGCTTCAATGCCGGAGATGGCGCCACCACAGTCAAATTCATGGCTCAGAACTATAATCTGCCACCGAAGCTGGTGACCATAATCTGCGACAAGATGGTTGCGGCCAGGATATTGTCGGTGGCGGAGATAGATCCACAGACGGAGCTTCGCGGCTACCAGCCGGCGGTGGATCCCTCGAAACTGACGGTGGCCTACGTGTTCGACCGTCTCAACAAGACGGGTTCGGCCGACTTCATACCTGAATTCAATAATAATTTCCCGGGTGTGGTGGATGATTACAGCCGCATACTCGAGGCAGAGACGGAGGTGACGTCGACAATCAGACTGACCGATATAAAAATCAACATAAAACCTACAAAAGACAATAACCTATGAAGAAAATCATCGCCACACAGAACGCTCCGGGCGCAATCGGCCCCTACAGCCAGGCCATAGACACCGGTGCTTTCGTATTCGCATCGGGCCAGATTCCAATCAATCCGGCCGACGGCACAATACCGTCGGACATCAAATCGCAGACCGTGCAGGCCATAGCCAATGTCAGCGCCATACTGAACGAAGCCGGACTGACGCTTGACAACGTCGTGAAAACGACGGTGTTTCTGGCCGACATGAACGATTTCCAGGCCATGAACGAAGTGTACGGCCAGGCATTCACAGCCCCCTACCCGGCCCGCTCGGCAGTGGCCGTGAAGGATCTGCCCAAAAAGGTGCTGGTCGAAATCGAGGTAGTGGCCGCACGCTGATTTTGCAGAACTGCATTTTTTGAGTATCTTTGCACCGGTATCTCATTGTTGAGACGCCGGTGCATTATTTATATCATACTACAAATATCATGAGAAAACTATTATCTCTAATGGTCCTCGCGGCATCTGCGGTGGCGGCCGAAGCGGTGACTTACTCAGGCACGCTTCCGGTGCTGTTCATCGCCACCGAGAACGGCCAGGCAATCACCTCGAAAGAAGATTACGTCAAGGCGACCTACTATCTTGACAACATGGGTATCGAGGACATCAAGCCGCTCGGCTCGGCGGCCGAACCGCTGACAATGCAGATCCGCGGCCGCGGCAACTATTCGTGGTGGGGCTTCGACAAAAAGCCGTACCGGATCAAGCTTGACTCGAAGCAGGCCCTGCTGGGAATGGACAAAAGCAAGCACTTCGCCCTGCTGGCACATGCGGACGACACGTTCGGCTTCATGCGCAACATCGTGGGCTTCCAGATATCGCGCATGATCGGCATGCCGTGGACTCCGGCCGACGCGCCGGTGGAAGTGGTGCTCAACGGCGACTACATAGGCCTGTATTTCCTGACGGAGACAATCCGCGTGGACAAAGACCGCGTGAACATCGTCGAACAGCCTGACCTGGCCACCGCTCCGGAGGAAATCACAGGCGGATGGCTCGTGGAAATCGACAACTATGAGGACGATCCGCACATCACCCTCTACGAGAAGGATGCCGACGAAAGCAAGATCACATTCACGTACAAGACTCCCGAGGAACTGTCGGAACCTCAGAAAGCATATCTGACCGAACAGATGACGGCCATCAACGACGCCATCTATCTGCCCGACCTGAATGACAATTCGTGGGAGGAGTACGTGGATACGGATATTCTCGCCCGCTATTACATAACACAGGAAGTGGTGGACGATTTCGAATCATTCCACGGAAGCTGCTATCTGTACAAAAACCAGGGCGACGGGAAGTGGATGTTCGGCCCGGTATGGGATTTCGGCAACGCATTCACCTTCGACAAGACGCAGTACATATACCAGGGACGCCAGTGGCACAACACGTGGATACGCCAGATGTGCATGCATCCGCATTTCATGGAAACGGTGAAGGAGGTATGGAAAGAATTCCGCACGACACGCTACAATGAAATCTACGATTATATCGACAGCTATGCCGAACTGATCAAGGCGGCTGCGGTATGCGACGCCGAGCGCTGGCCCGACTACGGCAACGCCGACGTCGAAGCAAAAGCCGAAACTGTGAAGAACCGCCTGCGCCAGAGCGAACGGTGGCTGCAGTCGCAGTGGGGTATCCAGCAGACATTCACGGCATACTATCAGAACAATCTACTCCCGTACTGGAACGAGGTGCACGCGTACGTGTGGTACACGACCGGGAATTCGGCAATCACACTCAACGGAGGCTGGCCGGGCAACAAGATCGAACTGGATGAGGCTACGGGCTATTACAAACTCACGTTCAAGGCCGACGAACTGCCGGAGAACACCATGGTGATATTCAACAACGGTAATGCCAAGGGCGACAACCAGACGGATGATCTGGAGTTCGTGGACGGAGGCATATACAACCGCAAAGGCTATATCGGCAACGGGGCTGCGGACATCACAGCCGAGAGCCTCGAGATACATGCGGCAGGCAGTGTGATCCATGTGGTATCGCCGCGCGACGGCATAGTGAGAGTCAGCGACGTAGCCGGCCGCAGTTTCACCCGCGCGATAAAGGCCGGCACGAACATAATCGACGGACTTGCGCCGGGTCTGTATTTTATCGAAGGAAAGAAGGTGGCCGTCAGATAAGGTTGCCTAAAGCCACGAGTCTATGGCGGAAGCGTCCGATCGCTTCCGCCTGTTTTTTTGTCACGCCGCAGGCGTCGAGACCGCATCCGGAGTGAGTGCAGTAGGTAGCGGAGGAATCGTTGACGTGGCCGGCGGGGCAGATGTACTTAAGACTTGTGCCGAGCAGACCTCTGACATTCTCCACGCGGCCAAGGCGCGGGAGGCGCCCGAGCAGAGCGTCGAGATCGCGCATGGCCTGATACTCGGCGTCGTCATATTCCTCGCGATAGGCGTCGATGACATCAAGGACGGACAGATCGCCGAGGGCCTCAATGCGGTCGGAAATGTGACGGGCGCTGAAAAGGCGGCATCCGCGGATAAGGTCGCAGACAATGTCGCCGTCGGCCATATGGGCGTAGAGGACCTCGGCCGCATAGCCTGCGTCGACGGCCTTGAGATAAAGCGGGAATTTCTCGATGGCAACGGTGTGAAGCTCATCGCGGTCGGCATCGTCAATGTCGCGCGCAGTCCTGTATTTCATGTACAGGAGATCGCCGAGGCCATCCATGCGGTTGGATATGATGTAGTCCCAGTTGGCCGACGTAGGAAATACGGAGGGATCCCTGAGGAGTTCGCTGTAGCGCAGCCGGAGTTCTTCGGCCTTAAGACTTTCGTATCCGACGGTCATGACACACGTATGATGCCTTTTTCGGTAACAACATAGTCGACGGGGACGTCGAATTCGTCGGGCTCGATGTCATCGACAAGCTGACAGTCATAAGCCACTCCGACGGTGACAGCGTGTGAATCGCGGAGCAGGCGGTCGTAGAAGCCCTTGCCGCGTCCGATACGGTTGCCGTGGCGGTCGTAGGCGACTGCGGGCACAATGATGAGCTCGATAGCTGAAATGTCGACGGTGTCGTCGCCATCGGGTTCCTCGATATTGAAAGCGCCAAGATGAAGCCGCGAACGGTCGTAAGGGAGGATATCGAGGTTGACGCCGTTGACGCGCGGCAGGTAGAAATGCTTGCGGTGATGCCAGCGGTCAATAAAGTCGCGTGTCGAAAGTTCGTCAGGCAGAGAATGATACATGAGTATATGCTCCGACATGATGAATGCGGCCGTCTTTTCGACGAGATCAAAGACCTGTGCGGCGGCTGTGGCGCGCTCCACGGGGTCCAACAGATTCTTGCGCGCCTTTACACGCGACCTTATCGCTTCCTTATCCATGGTCAATCTGAATAGCTAATCATTTTTTCGGGCTACCGACCATGCCGACCATTCCGGATGAGAACTGCCTTACGGCTTCGAGCACAACGGGATCCTTCTCATTGACAATCTCGAAGTAGGCGTTCATGCCGAGGATGTCGCGCGCGATCAGAGCTTTCAGTTGATTAACAATCAACGGAGCCGAAATGTTGATGTAGTACCAGCGCTTGGCGACGCCGTTCTGGGCGGCGTAGTCGACAAGTGCGGCAAGCAGGACATTGTCGGGCGGCAGGAGGCGCAGAAGCTGCTGCACATCGCGGGCCTTGGAGAGGTCGGCGCGGTTGAGGTCGGCGTATTCGTAGGCGAATTTATTGAGTATACCGCTGTTGGCTACAGAGAGGTAATAGCTCGTGACATAGGCGGTGTCACTGGGGACGAAGACATCGGGGATGATGCCGCCTCCGCCGTAGACCTTACGGCCGCAAACGGTCTCGAAGACGTTTGACTCGTCGACCTTGATTGAATCGGCGCTGAACACCTCGCCGTTGGAGTAACGGTCGAGGATCTCGCTCTGATAGTCGTCGTTGGCGCCGGGGGTGTAGTCTTTCTGTATGCACCGGCCGGAGGGGGTGTAGTAGCGCTGGACGGTAAGGCGGATCTGTGACGAGTCGCTCAGGGTGATACCGCGCTGCACAAGGCCCTTGCCGAAAGTACGGCGTCCGATGATCAGGCCGCGGTCGTTGTCCTGGACGGCGCCGGCGACAATCTCGGAGGAGCTTGCGGTAAATTCATCGACGAGTATCACCAGGCGGTCGTAGGGGAAAATGCCCTGGCCGTCGGAGAGCCAGTTGGCGTCCTCCTCAGCCTTGCGGCCCTTGACATTGACGATCGAACGCATCGGGGGCAGGAATTCGTTGGCCATAAGGATGGCCTGGTCGAGAAGGCCTCCGGTGTTGCCGCGCAGGTCGAGGATATAGTTTCGGGCGCCCTTGACGCGCAGCGCGTTGACAGCCTGAATGAATTCGGCGTAGGTGTTTGCGGCGAACTTATTGACGCGGACGTATCCGGTAGTGTCGTTGATCAGATAGGATGCGTCGACCGACACGGAGGGAATCTCGCCGCGGACAATCGTAAAGGTAAGTGGCCGCGGGGACGTAGACCGCTTCACGGTAACCACCACCTCCGTGTCCTTTTCGCCCCGGAGAGCGTTCATCACATCCTCGGTGGTGATGTCCTTGCCGGTCATTCTCTTGCCGTCGACTTCTATGATGCGGTCGCCGGCAAGGAGGCCTACATGTTCGGCCGGTCCGCCCGATACGACTTCAACCACACAAATGGAATCCTGCATGAGCTGGAACTGGATGCCGACGCCGAAAAACGAGCTTTCGAGGTCGCGGTTCACCTTTTCAAGATCCTTCACTGCGATATACATGGAGTGCGGATCAAGATTGCGCAGCAATTCGGGAATAACCATCTCGACGAGGCTGTCCTCATTGATTTCCTCGACATATTCATCCTGAATAATGGCAAAAATCTCATTGAGTTTCTTCTGAGCGGGTGTAAGCCTGTCGCCGTCGGCAAGGAGGTAGCCGATCCACATACCAGCAACGAGCAACAGGGCTCCGACAAGGGGGAACCAATTTCTTAAACGCGAACCGTTATTCATCTTCTTCTCAAAACTGTCTACTTGGAATCAATATCGGATATATGCACGCATTCGACACCTGCCCGCCGGAGCAACTCTATACCGTCAGTGATACGATAGAGCTCGTTGAATACCACGCGGCGGATTCCGGCCTGGATGATCAGCTTGGAACATTCGACACACGGAGAGGCTGTGACATAGAGCGTGGAGCCGTCGCTGGCATTGTTGCTCCGGGCGACCTTTGTGATGGCGTTGGCCTCGGCATGCAGGACATAGGGCTTGGTGATGCCGTTCTCGTCCTCGCACACGTTCTCGAAACCGGCGGGGGTGCCGTTGTAACCGTCGGAAATAATCATCTGATCCTTGACGATTATCGCCCCGACCTTGCGGCGCTGACAGTACGAATTCTCGGCCCAGATAGCGGCCATGCGCAGATAGCGCTTGTCGAGCAGTTCCTGTTTGTGATGCAGTGTATCCATCCGTATCTATTATCACGCAAAGTTATGTCATTTTTCCGGGGCTTGCAATTAATAGCGGTGAAAAAAAATAATTCGGCGCAAAAAACAGATTTTAAAAATATTTGTATTAAAAATGTTGGTGATTTCAAAAATGGAATTAACTTTGCAAAATGAAATCAAAACCAAGGTAAAAATGAAACATTGCTACTTCGCATTAGGTGTAATGCTGCTTACTGCCACATCGGCTGCAAATGCCGACGAGTGGCGCCCGATCGGGATGGCCACCGTGGTCGACGGCTGGATCACTCCCGGTTATGTCGACGAGGAAGGCAAGCAGATCAATCCGGCCACATGTCCATTCCAGGTTCCGGTAGAAGAAAATGTAACGACCCCCGGCATCTACAAGCTGATCAACCCATTCGGGTCGGCAGACTTCCATCTGAGCAATTACAATCTCAAGCCGGAAGCGGCCGACATAGTGATCGATGCCCGCGACCGTACGTTTGTCATCATCCAGCCGCAGTACAGCGGCTTCACGGATGCCGATGCGGACGAAGCGAGCGGCACCTACACATATTATATAACCGACATGGGTACAGCGATGTACAACATGGGACAGCAGCGCGAGGTGATCAACCTGCTGAAATGCTCGTCGCTGATGCTGGGTAACGACATCATCGTGCGTCAGCCAGCATTCTGTTCGTCGGCAACGGGAAGCATAACCGGCTGGGAGACGAGTTTCCCGGCCCGCATCACGCTGCCCGACAACTCGGCCGAGGAGGACGCCAAGTGGGAATCGCTCGGCACGGCCACGGTGACCGACGGCTGGATCGTGCCCGGCTTCAAGGACGACAACGACATACCGTTCGTCAACACCGAGCACCGGTTCACGTGCAAGATCGAGATGAATGTCGACAACCCCGACCTGCTGTGCCTTGTAAGCCCCTATAAATCCGCCGACTTCGACATGGCCTACTCCAACCTCAGCAGCAGCAACGTGCGCATAGTCATCGATACGACTGATCCGGACTTCGTGACGGTAGCCCCGCAATTCTCAGGCTATATATCGCGCGAGGACAATGACATCCGCTCGTACTACATAGCCGACGCGGGGTATCAGCTGGAACAGCGCGGACAGAGCCGCGAGCAGATCAAGGCCAACCACTACAATTCGACAATGGGCGACCAGACGATCACGATCCCGATGCCGCTGTTCGGCTTCGATATTGACAACGTGGGCAAGATGTGGAACAACTCACAGGCCATGACAATATCATGGAAAGACAACGGCGTGAGCGACATCGCCGACGACAACGCCGACTGTCCCGTGGAATACTATAATCTGCAAGGCGTGCGCGTGGACAATCCTGCGGCAGGAAATCTTTATATCCGCCGCCAGGGCACGGATGTGCGCAAGGTGGTATTCTGAAACTACGAAAAGTGAAATATACAGCGGCAAAGCCCGAACAAAAACCGGGTTTTGCCGCTTTTTTAATATATCGTGCAAAGAAATCAGCAAAAAACCGCTAACTTTGCAGCCTAATCCAGAAATGTGAGTCAATTATGCCATCAGTATCATTACGCGGCACCGAGATGCCCGCATCGCCGATCCGACGACTCGTAAAATATGCCAATGAGGCCGTCGCCCGCGGCATTAAAGTATACCGCCTCAACATAGGACAGCCCGATGTCCCTACTCCACCCGTCGCTCTCGAAGCACTGCGTCATATCGACCGCAAGGTGCTCGAATACAGCCCTTCGGAAGGCCTGAAATCGCTCCGCGAGAAACTCCGTGAGTATTACAAACGGTTCAATATCAATGTCGACGTCGACGATATAATCGTGACCACAGGCGGCAGTGAAGCCGTGCTGTTCGCATTCATGGCGTGTCTTGATCCGGGCGACGAGATCATAGTCCCCGAACCGGCGTACGCCAACTATATGGCATTCGCCATCTCGGCCGGAGCCAAAATAGTCACTATCCCGTCGACAATCGACGACGGATTCCAGCTGCCGCCGGTGGAGGAATTCGAGAAGCTCATCACTCCGCGCACCAAAGGCATACTTATCTGCAACCCGAACAATCCGACAGGCTATCTCTACACCATGAAAGAGATGCTTCAGCTGCGTGACCTGGTCAAAAGACACGATCTGTTTCTGTTCTCCGACGAGGTGTACCGGGAATTCTGCTATACCGGTGCCCCGTACATATCAGCGTTCCATCTGCCGGACATAGAGGAGCAGGTGGTGCTGATCGACTCCGTGTCGAAGCGCTACAACGAATGCGGCATCCGCATCGGCGCTCTCATCACCAAGCACAAAGAGCTGAAGAAGAATGTAATGAAATTCTGCCAGGCGCGGCTGAGTCCGCCGCTGCTGGGCCAGATCGTGGCGGAGGCGTCGATCGACACGCCGCCGGATTATATGCTGGAGACATACAACGAATATGTAGAGCGGCGCAAGTTCCTCGTCGACCGTATCAATCAGATTCCGGGGTGCTACACTCCGATTCCGATGGGGGCCTTCTACACGGTGGTGCGACTGCCGGTGGAGGATGCCGACGACTTCTGCCGCTGGTGTCTCACTGATTTCTCCTACGAGGGCCAGACAGTGTTCATGGCTCCCGCATCGGGATTCTACGTCACGCCGGGCCTGGGCCGCGACGAGGTGCGCATGGCCTATGTACTCAACACAGAAGAACTCGGAAAGGCGCTGATAGTGCTGGCCAAGGCGCTGGAAGCATATCCGGGCAGAAAGAAAATCTGACAATTCAACAGAGCGATCCATGAAACTTATATCCTGGAATGTCAACGGCCTGCGGGCCATAGCGGGCAAAGGCTTCGCTGAAATATTCAACGCGCTCGACGCCGAATGCGTATGCCTGCAGGAAACAAAAATACAGCCCGGACAGATCGAGCTCGAATTCGAGGGCTATACATCGTACTTCGACTGCGCCGACCGCAAGGGGTACTCGGGCACTGCAACATGGGCGCGCGGAGAGGAGAAACCGAGCCGCCGCGGCATAGGCATCGACCGCCATGACCACGAGGGACGCACGGTCACCGTCGACCTCGGGCCGGCATACCTTGTAAACGTATACGTCCCGAACAGCCAGTCGGAACTGGCGCGCCTCGACTACCGCCTTGACTGGGAAAAGTCATTCGCCGAGTATGTAAAGAGCCTGGACCGCGAGAAGCCGGTGATCATCTGCGGCGACATGAATGTGGCGCACAAGGAGATCGACCTCAAGAATCCGAAAGCGAACCGCCGGAATCCGGGCTTTACGGACGAAGAACGCGAGGCATTCGGACGTCTGCTCGAATGCGGATTCGTCGACACGTTCCGACAGCTGCATCCCGATGTCACGGACGCATACTCATGGTGGAGCTACCGGTTCAACAGCCGCGCGAAAAACATAGGCTGGCGCATAGACTACTTCCTCGTGTCGGAACGCATCGCGGACCGCATCAGATCGGCCGAGATACTGTCCGACATAACCGGCAGCGACCACTGTCCGGTGTCGATCGAGATAGAGCTGTAAAAAATATATTCATGCAACAATGCGGCGGCCAGGATATTACACCGGTATGCCGCATTTTTTTGTTTCTGTCTGTCACTTTTATGACGGCAGCCGTGTCTATCATACGAGGTATCTCAGAAACAAAGACAATAAAAACAAACAAAACAAATAAGTCATGAAAGAATTGATCCCTATCTTCATCTGCGCGATCATGCCGATCGCAATCGTCCTCATCGTATACCTGGCCTCGATGAATAGCGAAAACAAACGGGCAAAGGTCCTGATCAAGGCCATAGAGTCGAACAATACGATCGATGCCGACAAACTGGCCGAGGCGCTGCAGAAGCCCAAGAAGACGCCGCTTGAGATACTCAACGCACGCCTGCTGCGCGGATGCATCTTTTTCTTCACCGGTATCGTCCTGATCATCATAGGCGGCATGAATTACTCAGCCGACTTCATTCGCGACGATGCAACGATGCCGCTGATCTTCGGAGGCTGCTCCCTGGCCATCGGTATCAGCTATCTGATTGTATTCCTTGTGACACGCAAACAGATCGGTGACAACTGCGACAAGAACCATAAATAACAATACTTTAAAATGACCCGCGAAGAGTTTATCGCAAGAGTCGAGAGCTGTCAGAAAGCGTTCCGCCGCTTCCTGGCAGCACTCTGCTGCGGCGACACGTCTCTTGCCGACGATATAGCGCAGGAGTCGCTGGTCAAAGCCTATCTTTCCTGCAAGGATCTCAAAGATCCAGACAAATTCAATTCGTGGCTCTACCGGATCGGATACAATGCGTTTCTGAACAGCAGGCGAAGCATCCGGATCACCGAACCGCTGGAAACATCATACCATACGGCGGGGCGCGAAAGGGCCGACGACACCTTCAGGTACCAGGAGCTGTACATCGCCCTGGCCAAGATATCCGAAGCCGAGCGCTCGGCAATCCTGCTTTATTATATGGAAGGATACTCAGTGCAGGAAATCGCCAAAATTCAGGATGTGACCCAGAATGTGATAAGGCAGCATCTCTCGCGCGGCCGGAACCACCTCCGCCAATATCTCACCTCTGTAAACTAAATTATTATGGACGACGATAAACTTAAAGAGCTCTTCAAAGGCTTTTCGCCCGACATGATGTCAGACGAACTGTTCATGACACGTCTTCAGAACCGGCTCGACTCCGTAGAAATGGTCAAACAGCACAATGACGAGATAGTGCGCCGCAGCCGGATCGCGGTGATAATTGCCGCCGCAGTCGGAGTCGTGACCGGATTTCTTCTGTCGCTCGCCCTGCCATATATCGGTGCGGCTGCCGAATCGCTCCAGAACATGATGCCGTCGCGCCGGGCCGTGGAATTCATCGCCGACAATTATCAAGTTGTGGCCTGGGGACTGATCGGTGCCACAGCCGCGCTATTAGCCTTGAATTCCTATGATCTGGCGCTGTCGCTGCTTAAAAAGAGGAGCTAGTCACTGCTCTTTTATCGTATATGGAATAGTAAGCACGAAGCGTGCGCCTTTTCTATAGCTCGAGTCAAGCGAGAGATCTCCGCCCATGAGACGGGCAAGCAGGCGCGAGATAGGCAGTCCGAGCCCCTGACCCGACTTGACGTTGCGGCCGATGACTCCCCGCTCGAACACGCGCTCGATGATGTCGGGATCAACACCGGGACCCGTGTCGGTGACGCTGATAACAACGCGCTGACCGTTGCTCGACAGGCCGAATGTCACGGATATAGAGCCCTGCTCGGTAAAGGCCGCAGCATTCCGGAGGAGATTCAGAACTATCTGCTGCAGGCGCCGGGGATCGACCATACATGTCAGATCGGGAGTTCCGGGCCGGATTCCGATCGTAACGCCTGTCTTGACAGTCGGGCGCACAGTCTCGACGGCGCTGTCCAGCACCTGTGTCAGACTTACCAGCTGGCTCTGGAGCAGAATCGGCTCCTGATTGTCGTCGGTCATATTGAATACATCGCTCGTGACTGCCTGAAGCAGATTGCAGTTGCGCGTAAGAAGCTCGGCATATGTCGACAGATATTCCTTGCCGTAGGCATCAGTGCAGTCAACTATAAGATTGGAGTATTCGATTATGGCATTGATCGGTTCGGACAGCTCGTGCCCGAGGTTGCGGATAAAGTCGCTCTTGAGCTGGTTAGCGCTGCGGGCCTGGTCGCGGGCACGTGTCAGTTTGCCCTGCGTCAGCAGCAGGCGCTGGCTTTCGGACGAAAGCGCCGCGTTGGCATCGGCAAGCGACGTAGCCAGTTTCTTCGACTTACGATACTGCATGGCGACAAGCAGCACACCGGCAAGCAGCAGCCCGATGACTATGAGCGAGAACATGATTATGGTGCGCTGGCTGTCATTCTCGCTTTGCTTGTTGGCAAGCTCAAGCCTGGCCATATCCTCCTTCATCTCATTCACGTCATAAAGGATCTGCAATTCGCGGATTTTCTCGCTCAGACCCGTCTCGAGGATTCCGTTCAATATTCCGTTCAGCTCCTTCAGACTCTTTACAAGCATCTCGCTGTCACCGACCTGCTCGGCACACTCGGCAGCCATTTCATAGACCTTAAGCTTCTGTATCCTTGTCAGATTCACGGACAAAAGCGACTGTAGCAGCGTATGTGCCTTGCGGTAATCTTTTTTAGCCATGGCATAATACAGCTCAAGCAGATCGCAGTGTGTCCTGGACCGCAAGGCTCTCGGGCTCAGATCGCGGTACTTGGATGCAAGTGAATAATACTCATCGATCTCCTGCGGTGACAGGTTCTTGTAATTCGACAAAAAACGGCTGTAGATAAGGAATTTATAGCGGTCGTAGCGGCGGAACGGCCGGTTGACGCCTCTGAAATGAACCTCGAGGGAGTCGATAACGGCAAGCGTCTTACGGTCAGTCTTCATGCCCTCGGCCGGATCGCCGGAATTGTAATAGTTGATGGCGGCCTGTATATAATATGTGTTGCGAAGTGAATGCTGAGCGGGTGGCAGTTTGTCTATAAGTGATCCGAGCTTGTCGGTGTAATTCTTAAGCAGTTCGCCGGTGGCTTTCTGAGACAGACTGAGGCACACGGAATGCAGCAGAACTATCTGATCATACAGATCCGTGGGAGGATTGACATTCCATATCTGGAGTTCCTGCTCAAAACGCTCGCGGCGCTGCTGCTCGGTAGCATGGACATTGAACCAGGAGTTACGGGCAAGTTTCAGAAATGTCGATGTCTCCCTCATCAGATTAGGATCGGCCCGCTCGATCTTAAGCGCTTTGTCAAGCAGATCTTCAATAACTCCGATCTCGCGCAAATGCAGATTGGACCGATTGCGCAGCATTTCGAGTGCAAGAGGATAGTTTTCCTGACTCATCGCCATCCGGTAGATATCGACGGCAAGTGAATCAGCCTTGTTCTCGTCGATACTCAACTGTATGTCGAAGATGTTGCATAGTACGTCAAGACTGTCGGCAGTGGCATTCACTTCGCCCAAGCGGGCATAGAGCGAATCGGTGGCAAACTGCAGCCTGGCATCGATGGCCTTCGACTGTACGGCGACGAAAGCGCAGATTGCGAGACATAGTATATTGATCAGTTTCATCGGATAGCAAATGGGCGGTTGCAAGAAATTATCAGCCAACAAAGATAGCAAAAAATGACGGATCCGCAATTTTTTTCTTTCAGATATCCAACGATATCGACAGAAAATCAACAAAATCAACGGTCGCCGGGATCAAGGACGCGCCGCGAGAGCAGATACAGGGTACGGCCGCCGGCGCAGAACTGCCTCGCCACCCACTGACAGCCATCCTTTTCGAACAGACCGAGCGGTACCCCCTCGCGAAGCGTGGACCCTTCGGCGACACCGGCCGGGAGACGGTCGCAGATGATGTCGCCGTCGGAAAGTATGGTGTCAGTGACTGTGGCGAGGTCGATGCCCTGAGCGGCATGCGGCAATATCACGGGCAGCGGCGCTCCGGGACGCAGATATCCGACAAGTGAATGCAGGATGTAGACATCGTCGGCATCGGGCACTCCGCGGTAGCGTCCGAGCAGCAGACGCGGAAGCGAATCATGCGGCGTGAAGTCCATATAGACGATATCCTCGCCGGAGGATGTGTACAGATTTTCGAACGTAGCATATTCACGGCCGAGCACGTACTGCCATGCGGCCACGAATACTGTCTGTGCGGTCAGCGCGACGGCCACACAGGCTGCCACGATGCGCCCCGTACGTATGCCTGCGGGAAAACAGTCACCGCAGACACGGAATATCACGATAAGGGCATAAATCTCAGCAAACCATCCGCTGCGGCCAACGATGCCCGAGGCCACGGCGATTACCGCACTTGCCACGGCGGCTGTAATCAATATGATGTACGGACTGAAAACCAGCCGGAGTAACAGCTTCCGCCACCTGTGCGTAAAAAGCATGGCCAGGATCATGACAACCATAGCAAGTACGGCCGGGACGGTCTTGAGCGTAAGAATCAACACGGGATCATCGGCAATGCGCGGCTGCCCTGCCCGACTGATTATGCCAGGGGCGAGGCTTACAAAAAGGGTCCCGATGACAAACGCGGCGCCCAGGAACCATGACCTGCCGGGACGCGGACGCACGAGCATGCCGTAAACAGCCATACCGACGGCCAGCGGCAAAGTACCACCTTCGTGCGTGGCCCCCGCCACGGCGCACACACCTGCGGCGAGAATTAATGTGAACCAATGCTCGGGCGGCCGGTACATAAGACACAGCGACAGCAGTATGAGGGCCGAAGCCCAGACATAATTCTCCTGACAGGCGAATATCGACATCGAATCCCACCAGGGAAGAATCCATGCCATCGCAGCGACAAACAGCACGCCGTACATACCGCCGGCAGCAGCCCTACCCACCAGCCGAAGGCCGCAAAACAGCATCAGTGCCGTCATTGCAGAGCTTGCAGCCGCAAGAATCACGCGATCGAACGAAAGAAGCGCCGGCAACACGAGATTGAAAAAGCGCGCATTGGCCGACACACGGTGCATGCGGGCCCACAGCAACAAGTCGGACCAGTCATCGGAAAACAGCTGCGGGCCCTCGAAGACAGCCTTGTAGACGTAGTCGTCGCCCGCAAAAGGCGAGAAAAGGTATATGAAAAAACTGACCGCCGCATATACAGCGATCAAGGCAAGGACTGTACGCGACAGTCCTGTCCGTGTCATGAATTCTTGAGAATAAAGCTGTTGCTCTTCAGCAATGCTGCATAGACCTTCGAAAAATATTCGGCCGACTCACGCGGATAGCGCACATCCGTGAACACCTGCGCCAAGGTCTCCTTGCTGTTGTGCTCGACAAAGGACCTGCTGGCTTCCTCCTCTTCGAGTGGCGCATAGTAGCGGCGGATCTCATCGTCGGTGAGGTCACGGTATTTCTCTTCATGAATCAGTGCATCAGCATCAAGGCGCCACACAGGACGACCTGGCAACAACGGGTAGCCGAGAGTGACGGTAGTCACGGGCACGACGCGGTCGGGCAGCCCGAGGGCCTCGACAATGTCGGGAGCATTGTAAGTCGTGGTGCCGAGGTAGCATGTGCCAAAGCCGTTCATCTCAG
The DNA here is from genome assembly GCA_902470475.1 of uncultured Porphyromonadaceae bacterium. Classification (GTDB taxonomy): domain Bacteria; phylum Bacteroidota; class Bacteroidia; order Bacteroidales; family Muribaculaceae; genus CAG-873. The sequence continues at coordinate 18,387 of CABRGT010000002.1, forward strand.
CTATGGTACAGAACTGCTGGGCAAGTATCGAGGTATCAATCAGCCCGGCAATGAACGACTGGAAATTATCGAAACCGGGTTCTGCGCGATTGAGGCGGCACCAGTGTTCGAAACGGCGAAGATCGAGGCAGAAAGTCAGTACGGCCGAGGCTCCGGTGACCGAAGGCTGGTTGAAGTGGGCCGGCGCGAGCTTTGCCTTGCCCTCCTCGGTGCGGGTGATGATGACACTGTACCACTGCATGTTGCCGGTGTTGGGAGCATGGGTGGCCGCCTCAAGCATAGTGCGGATGGTGCCAATATCTATCTCTTTGGGATGATAATGCCTTACCGTATAGCGATTTTTGAAAAAATCAAGTTTCTTCATGGCCGTTCTGAATTATGCGGCAAAGTTACAAAATTGTTTAGAAAGGCGCAATATCCTGTTACAGATTTATCACATTCACAGCACAATGATCGGCAATAAAAAAGCGGCGGAACGTGCACCGGACAGGCCGGGAACGCTCCGCCGCAATATGACGGTGATTTATAATATTCTAAGTGGAACGGCCGATTACATCATGCCGCCCATGCCACCCATGCCGCCTGCAGGCATTGCGGCAGCAGGATTCTCCTCCTTCTTGTCGGCAATGACGCATTCGGTGGTAAGGAACATGCCGGCGATGGAAGCGGCGTTCTCGAGAGCCACGCGGGTAACCTTGGCCGGGTCAATGACACCGGCAGCCATGAGGTTCTCGTAGACGTCGGTGCGGGCATTGTAGCCGAAGTCGGCGTTGCCTTCGCTGACCTTCTGGACAACGACAGCTCCTTCGACGCCTGCGTTATTGGCGATCTGACGGAGGGGCTCCTCGATGGCGCGGCGAACGATGTCGATGCCGGTGGTCTCGTCGTCGTTGTCGCCCTTAAGGCCCTGCAGTGCGCCGAGAGCGCGGATGTAAGCGACACCGCCGCCGGGAACGATACCTTCGGCAATGGCAGCACGGGTGGCGCTGAGGGCGTCGTCGACGCGGTCCTTCTTCTCCTTCATCTCGACTTCGCTGGGTGCGCCGATGTGGAGAACGGCAACACCGCCGGCGAGCTTGGCAAGACGCTCCTGGAGCTTCTCGCGATCGTAGTCGCTGGTGGTCTGTGCGATCTGTGCCTTAATCTGTGCCACACGGGTGGCGATGGCTTCCTTATTGCCGTCGCGGTTGACGATGGTCGTATTTTCCTTGGTGACGGTCACCTTGTTGGCGGTGCCGAGGTCCTGCATGGTGGCGGTGGTGAGCTGCATGCCCTTGTCGGCGGAGATGACAGTGCCGCCGGTGAGGATGGCGATATCCTCAAGCATTTCCTTGCGGCGGTCGCCGAAACCGGGAGCCTTGACGGCGCAGATCTTCAGAGAGCCGCGCAGACGGTTGACCACAAGTGCTGCGAGAGCATCCTGATCGACGTCCTCAGCGATGATCAGCAGAGGACGGCCGCTTTGGGCGGTCTGCTCGAGGATGGGCAGGATGTCCTTGAGGTTGGAGATCTTCTTGTCATGAAGGAGGATGAAGGGGCTGTCCATGACGCACTCCATCTTCTCGGCATCGGTAACGAAGTAAGGCGAGATGTAGCCACGGTCGAACTGCATGCCTTCGACAACCTCGATAGTGGTCTCGGTGCCCTTGGCCTCGTCGACGGTGATGACGCCTTCCTTATTGACCTTCTGCATGGCTTCAGCGATGAGACGGCCGATGGTCTCGTCGTTGTTGGCAGATACACGGGCCACGTCCTCGATCTTCTTGAAGTCGTCGCCTACTTCTTCCGACATGTCCTTGATGCGGGCCACGACGGCAGCCACGGCCTTGTCGATGCCGCGCTTGAGGTCCATGGGGTTGGCACCGGCGGTCACGTTCTTGAGACCGACGTTGATGATCGACTGGGCGAGGACTGTGGCGGTGGTGGTGCCGTCGCCGGCGTCGTCGCCGGTCTTGGATGCCACTTCCTTCACGAGCTGTGCGCCCATGTTCTGGAACGGATCCTCGAGTTCGATCTCGCGAGCCACGCTGACACCGTCCTTGGTGATGTGGGGAGCGCCGAACTTCTTGTCGATAATCACATTGCGGCCTTTAGGGCCGAGGGTAACCTTGACGGCGTCGGCCAGGGCGTCGACGCCTTTCTTCAGCTCTTCACGGGCTGCGGTAGTGAATTTTATCTCTTTAGCCATTTTAGTCTTGTTTAATCAGTTATGAGTTATTTTTCTACAATAGCCAGTACTTCGTTCTGACGCATGATCAGGACCTTGTCACCGGCGAGGTCGATCTCGGTGCCGGCATATTTGCCGTAGAGCACTTCGTCGCCTTCCTTAAGAATCATTTCTTCGTCTTTGGTGCCGTTTCCGACGGCCAGGATCGTGCCGCGGAGCGGTTTTTCTTTGGCTGAATCGGGAATGATGATACCGGAGGCGGTGACCTCTTCGGCAGCTGTGGGTTGGATAATAACCCGGTCGGCAAGTGGTTTGAGTTTCATAATGTATAATATTTATGACTGTTATTTTTTGAATTTTCAATAATAGACATGCACATTCTGTGCCAAAGTGCCGTGTATGACATATTGTCATAAGAATAACGTCAGCGGGTGCCGAAAGTTCTGACACTTATGCGCGACGACCCCGAGCGGGCGTTCAGTTCGGGCGCATACTGGCTTTGGACAGTCGCCGGACCGGATGCGAAAGAGCCGGCGACGCTCACGTTCATGTCGTAGGTTATATAATATGTGCCGCGGGGGAGATAACCGATGAAGAGGTTGGTGGCCGCGTCGTTGTTCTCGCGGTAGAAAGCTGTACCGCCCGAATAGACATACCCCGGCACCTGATCGACAGGCTCGAAGGCCGCGGGACGCTGGTCTATGACGGTGAGATACTCCATGTCGCGGGAGGTCTGAATCTTAAGCTGCACGCGGACAAGTTCGCCGACGGAGACGGACGTGGTCTCGACCCACTGTCCGTCGCGCTCGACGAGGAATCGCTTCGCGATCGATATTTCCGACGAGCCGCGGGGTTCGACCTGGTCGAGTGGCTTGCTGTAGACCGAAGTGAGCGAGCCGTAGGACAAGCCTGAGCCGGCCGGGCGGCTGACCCGGATGCCCTTGCCGGCGTCCTCGGCCGGGAGACGGACGCTGAATGCGCCGGTCACAGCCTCGACGCGGTCGATTTCAAGCGGTGCACCACCGACAGTGACGGGCGCTTTGGCAGCGCGCAAGCCGGTCCAGCGGCTACCGGTTGACAAAATGGCAGAAATGAGCGAGCGGCGGTCGCAGGCCATAAGATCGTCCGACACCTGCGTGCGTAACACAAGCCACTGGCGCATGGCGTCGAGTTCGCTCTCGACAGGATCGATCATGGCAAAAGCCTGAAGGATGGTGGCGTAGGTGTCGACACTGTTGACGGACGGGAACGAAATGCCGGCCTGCGGACTGCGCACCTCGAACTGACGCAGCGAAGCAACGATCTCCTTGGCGACGGCTCCGTAGTCATGGCCGTCGAGCAACACGGCCCAGCGGGCTTTCTGCGCCGTGGATGCCTTGCGCCAGTTGGCGGCGGCATACTGCAGCGTGTTATGCAGGACGGTCTGCGCGCCGGTTGTAGAGGGCTTGCGGTCGGGGTAGTACGCCATCAGCAATGCGTAGCTGAAATCGGTGTCGCGGACGCTGGCGTCGACGTAACCGAAGGCACGGTTTATGATTTTGTCAAGCTTTTCTGTTCCGGTCAGGAAGCCCCAGCTGTTAAGGCGTCCGATGATCATGAGCACGGATTCGGTAGTCCAGAGCGACGAGCGGTCGCTCCACGATCCCCATGCAAAGCCGCCGTCGGCGCGCTGCAGGCGGCCGAGGGCCTCGACCGCGGCGTCGAACGTGCGGTTTATCTCGGCCTTGTCGAATGTCACGGAAAGCTGTGACATGCGCTCGGTCTGGGAGGCTGCGGCCTGCATCCAGGGTGTCTGCTGCAGAGTGGCGAGCTTGAGATCCTCGTTCTTGTACAGTTTCGACACGAGGGCCGAGTCGGCGGGATTGGCCGTCCACAGTCCGATAGCCTGGTTGATCTCGGGGAATCGGCGGCTCAGCCCGCGGGCAGTCAGGGCGCTGTAGATCGAATATGCGGCATCGATGGCAGTGCGGGGGCTGGCGTCGTAGAGCGACGGCAGGGCCTTCACGACATCCCACACGGGATTGGCGCAGTACTGCAGCGTGAAGTCGGCCGGTCCGTCCGATGCGGGTACGGTTGAAACGAAATCAGGATTGGCGTCGGTCAGATAGAATGTCTCGCTGTCGATAACGGTCATTCCCGAGGGAAGTACCGGTATGAGGTTCTGCTCGCCGTCGGTATAGTTGCCGAGTGTGGCCTTGGCGCGGAGTCCGACTCCCTGAGATCCGACCGGAGCGGTGACGGATACCGGGCGGATGACCGAAGCTCCGGCCCTGACGTCGAACTGCGATGACTCTGAAGAGATAATTTCGCCGGTGTTGGGATCGAATATCTCGATCAGGCAGCTGACACTGCCGTCGTCGGGCGTATTGTTGAAGACGGCAACCGATATCTCGGCGCTGTCGCCCTCGCGCAGGAAGCGGGGAGCGTTGGGCTGCACCATCACGGGCTTGCTGGCGACGGCGGTGCGCACCTGCGTGTCGCAGTAAGCCATGCGGTCCCAGGCCGTGGCAATGAATTTCCAAGAGCCGTTGGCATTGGGTACGGTGTAGGTCAGCGTGGCTGAACCGTCGGGGCCGAACGACATATCGGGCCGGAAGAAAGCCTGCAGCACCTCGCCCTCGCGGTATACGTCAGCCGGGGCCTGCGGATCCGGAGCAGGCGCGCCGGCGGCAAGTTTAGGTTCGGCAACCGCCTCGTCCTCGACGGCCTCGACAGCGTCGGCAGTGTTTGCAGACCTTAGCATAGCGGTCATGGGTCTTACCGCACCATTAGCTGCCATCATCTCTGTATCCATTTTATATGATTGCGATTGTCCAAAAGATGCTACAATAAACGGACGTCCGTGGTTATAACGCTGAAAATAGATGTTATAAGAAAATTCCGGTTTCTCGGCATAAAAGGATGTTGATTTTCTTTTGTAAGCCTCAACTACTTCACCATTGAGTTGAGAGATGAAGGGTGTAACTGAGAAATCAAAATTATTATAATAACTGAACCGCGAGAAAAGATCTTTTGAGTCAGGATAGAAAAGCTGCTGAAGCTCGTCAAGTGCTTTGTTATACATCGTTGCTACAAAACCGCCGCGGACAGGTGTGCCGTCGAGATGCGACAATTTGAACGAGATTGTCTCGGCAGTATTAGGAATAAGTCTGTCGCGCCAGCTCTCGATTTTCAGCTCAAGCTGACTGAGGTTCTCATAATTTACAGACAATTCTCTCTGTATGAACGAGCCATCGTCAAGTGTAGCTACTATTATACGCATCTGTCTGCCAGCCTTGAATTCAGGCAATTCGATGTCGTGGAATCCAGGCTTGAGTTCCTTGCGCTCGATTTTCTCGATATCGGTAGTGGTCAGATAGAAAATATACACCGACTCCTTTTGAGGAACACCGAGTTTGAACGAAGTCTTGTCACCGGGCTTGATGGTCAGCGATGTGACGGGCATGAGCAACTTCTGAGTATCGGGGACGGTATTGCGAACGACAGAATATGTCGTTATATCAATTGTGTCGCCTACGACCTTTAGATCGTCGGATAGCTTGAATGCGAGTTTATATGCGGCCGCCGGATATGCAGAAAGGTCAATGTCAGCGCCAGTGGAATCAATACGACAGATGCCGCTTCCGATAGAATTACCGTCGCGGAGAAGGGTCCATCGAGCTGCCACTTCGAGCCTCTTGCCTGAACGCTCGGCATAAACCGGCATTGGGGTTTTGTCGTCGGTATTCCATAACGAAACTTCGGATTGTATAGCAACCACATCACTATTATAAAGATATGCATAATCATCTACCGTTTCACCCGATGGAGCGACTGCTCGCACATTTACCGTGTAGTCAGTCTTTGGTGTAAGCTCCGAAGATTTAACAGTAACGGTAAAATAGCCTTTCTCATCCGTAGTCGCTTCCAGGGTGGCGCTCTTTGCGTTATCAGTGTAGAAACGCCACCACCACCAATAAATGAGAGGATCAAATCTGACAGTCACCTTGCCGCTGGCAATACCCATTCCGGACATTGTCATCAGACGGCCTGTCACGGTGCTCGAACCGTCGCCATTCATCTCCACCTTAACGTCCGTAAGCTCAGTGTCGGCCGCTTTGAAGTCCGAAACCATAAAATTCTGTGTACACTGCCGAGGAAGCAGATGGGCGTATGAAGTCGACTTAAGTTCAAGATTGTAGTATCCGTTAAGACGGTCTGTAGGTATCTTAAAACTGCCTGCAACACGGCCATACTCGTCTGTGGTGAGGGTTACGCTGTCAACAATTTCGTAATGAGTATCGCGTAGACAAATATCGACCTCGATAGCCTGACAAATCTGCGCACGTCCGGTAGTCGTGTCGTAGCGGCCGAGCACCATTGACCATTCAACTTCCTCGCCGGGATGATAAATCGGACGGGAAAGAAAGAAACGTGCGTCGAGACCGTCAATATCCTTTTCCTCAGGATAATAATAGACACCGCGCTCAGATCCAAAAGATATTTCATTCTTCCCCTTTTTAACAATCAGTACAGAATGAAGTCCTGTCTTTATCTTATCCTTGCGAAGCACGCCGCGCGCTATGCCATTATTATCGGTCCGACCGATAAAGAACATGCCTTCATTTTTATATGTATCATTATAAAGATTTACATCGGCATCCTTGACAGGCGATCCGTCCGTCATTGATACAAGAGCTGTAGCGAAAACATTATTGAGTCGTACAACGAAAGGCGCATACGGAGTCGCTATAACGGTGACAAAACGACCTAAGCCATCACCACTAATCATATCTTCAACGATAGGAGAAACAAGATAAATGCCCGGTTCCTTTATATTGAAATATACGGAATCGACGAGTAAAACATCAGGCGTATCATTAATAATCTCCTTTTCGTCGATCTTATCTACATTATCTCTTCTAATGTACCTACGATCCTTAGGATCGTTAACTCTATATAATATAACACCAACCCGATCGGCAAAACGCGAGACAACCTTTACTTTCAATGAATTCCCCGGGATTATGGAATTTCTGCATTCCACGGTTGCCTTTGGCAGCGTAAGGAACTCATAATATGACTGGAGGGCTGGGGTGACAATATTCACAGCTTCTGTGGAGAGATAATTCTTATAGGCTGCGATCAGATAATCCTTATCTGTGTTGTGTATAGTTAGCATATTAAGAAGATACCCACCTGTCAGTCCGGTAGGATATTTCTCGAAAGCTTCTCTAATCCGCTCAGGATTATCTTTGAGCCATACAGCCCACTGCGGAGTGCCGGCAGGTTCGCTCGCCATAGCTTCTTCAATAATTCTTTTCTCAAGATCAGAGTCATCTACATACGTCGCTATATCGGAACATAGCAGAAATATAAAATCCGAAAGTTTCGGATAGAATATCAAAGTGTTTTTATTTATTCTTATAACATCCTTGTATACAGCAAGATCAATATTTTTTGCCACCGAAACAACGCTCAAAGCATTATCTATAAGATCTTTGACAACGTGTCTGAACTGATCGCCGCTCCAGTCGGACGGATTCGCCGGAATAGGCTTTAATGGAGCGTCCACACGGTCAAATACATCTGACGAAAATGAATAAAACTCACAGAGCAGCTGTGCGCGGTAGAGGTCGAGGAGGGCGCGGGCGGCGGGATCGGGGGTGTCGGCAGCGGCGGAAGCAAGGAGATCGTTGACGGCGCCGATCGAGTCGTTGTCGACGGAAAACTTTGCCGCGGCAATCTGCATCACGGCGGCCATGCGCTCGACGGGCGACTTGCTGACTCGGAGCACGCTGTCTGCGTTGGAAATCACTGTCTGCGGGAAAGCGAAATCAGGCTCTTCGACCACGGAAACAGCCCGCGACACCGAAGAGCCGATAAGTGCTACCAGCAGGGAAAGAATCAGTTTTCTCATATGGTATGATGTATAGTTATGTTCTTGTCTGTTTAGACTGATTTGTGCTGCAAAGGTTTACTACCTAACTCTGGCGGATGGTAGCGGATCCGATGTCGTAGGTGACGGTGGTGTCGAGCATGGTGAGCGTGTAGGTGCGCGGAGTGCGCGTCATGACGAAGCACTCGTTGAGCATCGAGCCGCTCGAAAGATAGGCGTACAGCTTGTCCGGAAGGCAGTTGAAAAGCAGATTTTCGGGAAGAGGCAGGCCGTTGCCGTTGATGGATGTCCATTCATAGTCGGCATTGAACAGTAGCGTCGGGCCGTTCTTGATGACGACCTCGTAGGTCGAGGCATCGGGCTGGGTGTAGCTCGCTACGTCGGGATTGGGCCAGTACTGGCTGACGAACCGCGCGATAGGCGACGGCAGTTCCTTATAGTTGTCGCTGCCCTGGCAGGCTGCCATGAGCGCGGCAAAGAGAAGCAGAAGTGTACAGATCTTTGTTTTCATACGATTTAAACACGCACGGCGGCTGTTTTGTTGAAAAACTTACGACCCGGGTCCGCAACAGATCCGGGTCGTAGGTTGTCACATTATATTATTGATCAGAGCAGCGATACCGAACGGCTGATGAACTCGCTCAGGTCTTTGCCGCGAAGCAGGCCGTTGCCGAGCAGGGCCAGGTCGATGAGCTGGCGCACCACGGGCTGAGTGGCGGCATATTCCTTGATGAGTTCTTCCTGGCGGTCGCGTGACTTGCCGACGGCAGCCTGGAGGTCGGCGGTCTGCTGCGCCTGTTCGGCGTCGGGCTTGCCGTCTTTCTCGGCCTTGCGGATTTCCTCGATGCGTGCGTTGTCGGCCTCGACCTGATCCTCAAGTGGTTTGATCTGATCGGCGAGCGCGGCGGTGGCGGCGTCGCGGATCTTGCCGATAAGCGGAGCCGAAGTGTTGACGACCAGTGTGTAGCTGTCGGGCAGGTCGCCGTAGAAGTTCATGCCGGGCTGAAGGGCAGCCATGTCCTTCATGCGGCGCATGTACTCGTTCTGGGTGATGACGATGGGCTGGTCGGCCGGATCGAGGGCTTCGAACGACACGACGAACATGGCCTTGTCGACCTGCGGGGTCTGCGAGCTGAAGAGCGTCGTCAGTATGTTGCGCTGGGTTGCAGTGAGGTCGACGGTACGTCCGTTGTCCTTGGGGATGAGCTTGTCGACCACATCGGAGTCGACGCGCACCAGGCGGGTCTTCTCGAACTTCTGTTCGAGCAGGGCCACAAAGTGGCTGTCGAGCTGGCCGTCCATTAGCAGGACGTTGTAGCCCCGGTTGTTAGCGGCCTTGATGTAGTTGTACTGCGCGGTCGGATCTGTGGCGTAGAGGTAGACGATGTTGCCGTCCTTGTCGGTCTGGTTGGGTTCGACAAGTGTCTTGTATTCCTCGGCAGTGAAGAACTTGCGGTCGGTGTCCTCGAGCAGGAGGAACTTCATGGCGGCGTCGCAGAACTTTTCGTCGGTGAGCATGCCGTATTCGATGAAGATCTTGATGTCGGGCCACTTTTCCTCGAAGTTCTTGCGGTCGTCCTTGAAAAGGTCTTCCAGGCGCTGCGACACTTTCTTGGTGATATAGCCGGAGATCTTCTTCACTGCGGTGTCGCTCTGCAGGTACGAGCGCGAGACGTTCAGCGGGATGTCGGGCGAGTCGATGACACCCTGGAGGAGCATCATGAAGTCGGGCACGACGCCCTCGACGGAGTCGGTGACGTAGACCTGATTGCAATAGAGCTGGATGCGGTTCTTGGTAACCTCGAAGTTGTTCTTGATCTTCGGGAAGTAGAGGATGCCGGTGAGGGTGAAGGGATAGTCGACATTGAGGTGGATCCAGAACAGCGGATCGTCCTGTCCGGGATACAGCTCGCGGTAGAAGTTGCGGTAGTCCTCGTCGGTAAGCTCGGCGGGTTTCTTCATCCACTGCGGCTCGGTGGCGTTGATCACCTTATCCTTGTCCGTATCGACCATCTTGCCGTCCTTCCATTCCTGTTCCTTGCCGGAGATGACGGGCACGGGCAGGAAGCGGCAGTACTTCTTCAGCAGCGAGTCGATGCGGGCCTGGTCGAGGAATTCCTTGCTCTCGTCGTCGATGTAGAGCACGATGTCGGTGCCGCGGGCTGTCTTGTCGCCCTTCTCCATGGTGAATTCAGGCGAGCCGTCGCACGACCAGATCACAGGCTCGGCGCCCTCCTTGTAGCTCAGCGAGCGGATCTCGACCTTTTTGGCTACCATGAATGCCGAGTAGAAGCCGAGGCCGAAGTGGCCGATGATACCGTTGGCGGTATCCTTGTACTTCTCGAGGAATTCCTCGGCTCCCGAGAATGCGATCTGGTTGATATACTTCTCGATGTCGGCGGCGTCCATGCCGATGCCACGGTCGCTGACAGTGAGCGTGCCGGCTTCCTTGTCGACTGTCACGCGCACGTCGAGCTCGCCGAGGTCGCCCTTATACTCGCCGAACGAAGCCAGGGTCTTGAGTTTCTGGGTGGCGTCGATAGCGTTGGAGACCAGTTCGCGCAGAAAGATCTCGTGGTCACTGTATAAGAATTTCTTAATGACGGGGAAAATGTTTTCGGTCGTTACCCCGATAGTTCCTTTTGCCATAATATTTATATGCCTTTTATGTTGTTTGTTTCGTTACTTTTCAATACACAAAGCAAAACAAATGCCATGACACAAATATATGCCATAATTTCACTTTTAAACTTTTTTAACTGACATAAGCACCCCCGATGTGTTAAAAAATCATTAAATTTGCAACCGCGTAAAGTATCATACTTATTTACTAATTCTAATACCGATTATTAATGAAGAAATTTTACCTGCTTCTTTGTGCCATGTTCGTAGCCATGGCAGCAAATGCCGCTGACTTCTATGTCATCGGCGGCTTCAACGGATGGGCTCTGTCCGACCCGACATGCAAATTCACGGCCGCCGGCGACGGCACCTATGTGCTGGACTATAACGGCACGCTGACCAGCGGCTTCAAGATCAACGACGGCACCTGGAGCAACGACGCCTGCAACTTCGGCGGCACAGCCGTACTCGTCCCGGGCGAGACGTACAAGCTCACCGCGGCCGGCAATTCGGGCAACATCCCTCTGAAAGAAAATATCGAGAACCCGCATATGGTGCTCAACCCCACCGCCAAGACTCTAGTCGTAACCGGCAACTCGGTGGAGGCAAAAAATGTTTATGCGATCCACGGCCTGATATTCGGCACAGAATGGACCACCAAGAACATGACCGAAAATGCCGGCAAGTGGGAACTCACGGCCGAGTGCGTGGCCGGCGAATTCGGCATCATGCAGCGCGACGAATCGACCGGCTCTCAGACAGGATGGTTCTCAAGCGCCCAGCCGACAGCAATCAACGAAAGCAACCTGGGCCAGGCGCTGCCGGTGGCACAGGACGGAGCTAACAACTGGACGCTTGCCGTAGGCGGCAACTTCACATTCGTGTTCGACTCAGAAGCCAAGACCCTCACGGTCACCTCCAACGGCGAAATCGTCATTCCGGTGGTGGGTGTGCCCGACGACCTCTACATTGTAGGCAACATCGGCTCCGACGAGGAGACACAGTGGTCGATCTCTGATCCCCTGCTGATGGACAAGGAGGAGAACACGTTCACAGCCAAAAATGTTGAGTTCGCAGCTCCCGCCGAAGCAGAATCGGCATACTTCACGTTCATCACCATACCCGGTGCCGACTGGGACGGTGTAAACCAGGGCGACCGCTTCGGAGCCGAGACCGACGGAGCCGAAATCACAGCCGGCGTTCCCGCCACCGTGAAGGCATATCCCGCCAACGTCAGCGCATCGGGCGCTCTGTCGTGGAAAGTAGCTCCGGGCATCTACAATGTGGAAGTCGATTTCAAGACCATGACCGTGACCCTCACTCCGGCAGCAGGCATCAGCGACATCGACAGCGCCGACACCGCCAAAGCCGTCTACTACAACCTGCAGGGCATCGAGGTGGCCAACCCCGCCGCCGGTCTCTACATTGAAGTCCGCGGCCGCGAGGTAAGAAAAGTCAACATACGTTAAAATAATCATTGCGGGGCGCAAATTGCCATGCGTCCCGCAATATTTCAGTTATTTTAACTTAAATTCACACCAAAATTCAGCAAAATTCGCTAATTTTGTACGTCAGAGAAAAAATCATCAAGATGAGCCCGCGAGGACTCAGAACGTTATCATACTTAACTAACCAAATAAATTAACCTTAAAGAAACTATGAAGAAAATTTACTTCCTGCTGTGCGCATTATTGTGCACAATGGCAGCCAGCGCCGCGGATTACTACCTCGTCGGTAACTTCAACAAATGGGCATTAGCCGACGCAAATGCCAAATTCACCGACAATGGCGACGGCACCTATGTGCTGGACTTTAACAACACGCTTATCAGCGGCTTCAAGATCAACGACGGCACTTGGGACAATGGGAACGCCAACTGGGGAACAAATGGTTCAGAACTTGTCATAGGCGAGACTTATAACCTCAACAGAGATAAAAATTCCGATAATATTACGATTGCCCAAAGTATCGAAAAGCCCCATATAGTATTCAACCCGTCAGAAAACACTCTTCTGATTACAGGCAAAGAAGCCCAGTCCGTCATCACATATGCCATTCACGGTCAAATCGTTCCCGGTAATCAAGACTGGAACGACAAGGACCTCACTGAAAATGAAGGCGCATGGACCGCTACGTTCGAATGCAACGCCGGCAACTTCGGTATCAAAAAGCTTAACAACGGCAACCAGATATCATGGATCAGCGCCGACGGCAATGCTGCCGTAGTACTGAATCAACCTATGCCGGCCAAAGAAAATGACAACAACTGGTCTCTGAGCGAAGCCGGTGAGTACACTTTCAGCTTCAATCCGAAAGCAATGACCCTGACAGTAACCAAAGTCGGCGATGAGGATCCCGATCCTGTCGTAGAATATCCCGAAAACCTCTATGTGCTGGGCAATATTGCCGGCGGCTGGTGGAACACGATGAACGGTGTGAAATTCAACAAAAACGAGGACAACATCTACCAGGCCGACAATGTTAATATCGAAGATTCCGGTGACGGATTCGGATATTTCTCGCTTGTGAGCAAACTTGCCGCTGACAACACAGGCTCAGACCATGGCTGGAACGAAGTGAACGGCTCGCACCGCTACGGCGCTCCGGCCGAGGATACCCCGCTCTCGACCGGTGTCGCAGCCACGATGGTAAAATCCCCCGCCAATGTAAGCGCATCGTCGGCAAAATCGTGGAAAGTAGCTCCGGGTACATACAACATGGTAGCAAAATTCGACAACAATGAACCTACCATCTACATTGCCGATCCCTCGGGCGTAGAGGACATCGAAAGCGCTGACAACGATGCCACGCCGGTTTACTACAACCTGCAGGGTGTACAGGTAGAGAATCCTTCGACCGGTCTCTACATCGAAGTGCGCGGCGCTTCGGTACGCAAAGTTCAGATCCTCCGATAATCAGAATTCAATTATCCATGAAGCAGGCTGCGCACGGTGCGCAGCCTGCTTTGCTATAAGGGGATCGATATGGAGTGAAGACGAAGTCCTTTCTCCGGTTATCGGAGCGAAGACGCGACATCTTCGCTCCTTTTATTTTGATGAATCGCAAAAATTCGCTAACTTCGCGTCCATGAAACGATTGACCGCTCCACTGTTCGCCGCAGCAATGATGCTGACGGCAGTCGGCGCATCGGGCCAGGAGGCCCTGAACGCCGTGCGCGACACGACATCGCCCGTAGTCAATGACGACCGCTCCGTCACATTCCGCCTGATCGCGCCGCGCGCCGACGAGGTATCCGTGGCCGGGGACTTTGCCCGGCAACCGATATCGATGAAGCGCGACTCGGCCGGAATGTGGTCAGCTACCACAGGACCGCTCGAATCGGATATGTATACCTACAAATTCATCGTCGACGGAGTCGAGACGGTGGATCCGTCGAACCCATACAACGCACGCGACATATCGAGCATCACGAACTACACCATAGTGCCCGGAGGCAGGGGCGACCTGTATCTGGCCCGGGACGTGCCGCACGGCACGGTGGCGAAAGTGTGGTACGACTCGCCGCAGATGCCCGGCAAGCGCCGCATGACGGTCTACACGCCGGCGGGCTATTCGGCCGAGCGGAAATATCCCGTACTGTATCTGCTGCACGGAATGGGCGGCGACGAGGACGCATGGCCGGAACTTGGCCGGGCAACGTACATACTCGACAATCTGATCGCAGCGTGCGAAGCCGAACCGATGATAGTGGTCATGCCCAACGGCAACGGACTGCAGACGGCAGCGCCGGGCCATACGGCCGAGGGTCTGTATGTGACGACCTCCGGCCGGTCAGTGGCACCGGAGGGACTGTTCGAGCGCGAATTCGCCGACGTAGTCGCATACGTCGACAGCGCCTACAGCACCCTGTCCGACCGCAGCCACCGCGCAATAGCGGGGCTGTCGATGGGCGGCGGACAATCGTGGCGCATATCGGCGCAGCATCCCGGGATGTTCGACTACGTGGGTCTGTTCTCAGCCGCCGTAGGCTGGAAAGGCCGTCCGGGGCGCTATTTCAGCGGCGAGGAAGCCGCCGGATATATGGCAGCCATCGAGGCCAACCCTCCCCGACTCTACTGGATCGGCATCGGCAGCGACGATTTCCTGTATGCCCTGAACGCCGATTTCCGTTCATTTCTCGACCGCGACGGCTTCAAATACACTTACAATGAAACCGACGGCGGCCACCAATGGAAAAACTGGCGCCGCTACCTGGCCGCATTCCTCCCGCTGCTGTTCAAGTAGGCTGCACGAACACGGCCGGTCATGAGAAGTCGAAATCGTCGCAATCGGCCAGGGTGATGCCACTGCCGGTATACCGGCTCCACGACCGGGACGGATCGGCGACGTTCTCGAAATCGTAGAGTCCGATCGGCAGCCCGTTGAGAAAGTACATCAGCGTCTGATCACCGGCATCCTCGACCCGTGCGGCCCGGTTGCTGCGGTAGACATAGAGCCTGTCTTTCGCACGCGTCATGGCCACATAGAGACACCGGCGGTCTTCCTCGATCGCATCGAAGCCGCTTGCCACAGCCTTGGCCGACGGATACTGCGAATAGCTGACATTGATAATATAGCAGTTGGCGGCCTCGAGACCCTTGGCCGAATGGATGGTGGTAAGCACGACATTGTCAGGCTCGCCTTCGGATTCCTCCTTCATGCCCGTCTCGAGCGACGGATCGAGAATATAGTCGGCTATGAATGCGGCGAGGCCGTCGGAAGCCGCGCCTATGCGCTGCAGGAGCGGCAGGTCGGCGCGGCGGCGCGCCCAGTCGTCCTTGTATTTCAGACCGAGAATGCGGTCGAGGCCATTGAAGGCAGCCTCGATGGCGAGGCTCACTTCGGCACGCAGGTCGTTGATGGCGCGGAGCGTGAGTGCTGCCGCGGGATCGACCGCCGGATTGGCCTCAAGCGCCCCGATACAGGCGCCGAGGCTGTCGAGTCCGAGCAAGGCGTCGATGATGCGGGCCGATGTAATCTCGCCGATGCGGGGAAAGAGCATCAGATAGCGCGACCAGGCGAGTTCGTCGCGCGGATTGCTCACCACGCGCAGGGCCGACACCACGTCGCGGACATGTGCCGAGGCCATCAGTCCGGTACCTCCGTAGATGACATAGGGGATGCGGGCCTCGATCAGACACGTCTCGACTGCCTTAAGCCCCCAGTTGGAACGCGACAGCACCATATTGTCGCGGTAGTTCAGACCTTCGACACCGATCGAGTCACGGATTTTCATGACAATGTCGCGGGCCTGGTCCCATTCCTGACTGAAATGGCAGAGCGCCGGCCTGATGCCCTTGCCACGGTGGGCGGTGAGGGCCTTGTCGTAGCCGAGGGGCGACTGTGCGAGGAGCCAGTTCGAAAGATCGAGTATTTCCTGGGTCGACCGGTAATTGACCATGAGCTTCTTCACACACGAATCCGGTACGATGCGCGCGAAATTGTGTATCGACCTGAAGTCGGCGCCACGGAATCCGTAGATCGACTGCGCGTCGTCGCCGACGCAGAAAAGATTGCAGGAGTTCCAGAACGACTCGAGCAGCTGGTACTGCAGCGGATTGGTGTCCTGCATCTCGTCAACGAGGATATGATCGTAGGCGGCTGCGATGTATGCGGCCGCTTCCGGATTCCTGCGCAGCCCCACGGCGACTTTCTGCAGGATGTCGTCGTAATCGAGGTAACGCCTTTCGGCCTTGAATGCAAGATATTTGCGGATGACTTCCTGGTATACGGGCAACTTTTTAAGAATCTTCGCCCGTGTATCTTCGTCGACATTGCCGTTGAACAGGCGCACGCCTATGGCAGTGGATAGGTTGCACCGCGCGTTGACGACGTAGGAATAGACCTCGGCAAGTTCCTCGGGCTGTATGAAATTGCTCTTCTTGAAATATCGGCCGCAGACAAGACGGAAGGCGCTGTCGCGGTCCTCCTCGTCGATAACTGTGAACTTCCCGAAGTCGAAAACCTTTGGATTGCTGTGGATCAGTTCCATGCACCAGGAGTGGAACGTCTGGCCACGGAGTTTGTCGATGTCGGGGGCGGCCGATGACTGCAGGCGGTCGACGATCTCACGGGCCGACTTGCGGGTGAACGACAGGATGAGCAGCCGCGACGGATGCACGCCCTTTCCGAGGAGATATTTAGCACGGGCGATGATAGTGCGCGTCTTGCCTGTGCCGGCGCCGGCAAGCACCAGCAGATTGCGTCCTTCGAAAGTGGCCGCGTCGCGCTGTTGCGCGTTCAGTTCGTCGAGATATCCGTTGTCTGCCATTTCATTCCCATTTATTTACAGAACCTCACAACCCTGAGGCCGAGAGCGCCCCGGCCGCAGCGCACGCTGACGGACGAACCTGTGCGGAGGGTTCGGTAGCGCTCGTATGCTTCCTCCATGGTGAGGCTGCAGCCGCCTATGTCGATGCTGACCTCATAGACTTTCCGGCTGCCGCTCCGGACGTAGGTCCGGCGGGTGACACGCCGCATGACGGGCCGTTCTTTCACGGACTTGTCGACAACGACCGCCTGCACAAGAGGCATAGTGGCGAAGTCGGCGCCGTAGTAGTTGATATTTAGGACAGCTGAAGACAGCACGGGCGCCACGACAAGTACGCTGACGGCAAGCGCCGCCCACGGATTGCCGCCGACAAGACGGCTCCACATGCGCCGCAGGGGCAGATACAGCCCGGCAGCGGCGCCGGCGGATATTGCGACAACACCCCACAGCGGGACGAGTGTGTGCGCCGCGACGGTAAGCATCTGCACCGTCACGGCCACGGCAGCCAGCAACAGGATCACAAGCCAGAGAGTATGTCGTCCGGAGTTAGGTTTCATTTGAAAATTACAGTTTCCGTTATTGATACAAATTTAGTAATTTTGCACCGATAATACAAAGGAGTTGCGCAGTAAAATCGTAACAGACAGATAATCAAATCAAGAATATGAAAAAACTGATCTACACAATCGCAATCGCAGCGGCCGGAGCCTTCCTGATGCCTTCGGTACAGGCACAGCTCAGTCTTGGGCGCCTCGGAAACGCAGTGAAGCAGGGCGTACAGGCCTTCACACTCACCGACCAGCAGATGGCCGACTATGTGAAGGAATCCGTGACATGGATGGACAACAACAACAAGGTGTCGGATGCCAACAGCCCGTACACCAAACGGCTCAACCGTCTGACTGAAGGCATTACGCAGGTCGAAGGCATTCCGCTGAACTTCAAGGTCTACGAAGTGATAGATGTGAACGCGTTCGCTTGTCCCGACGGCAGTGTGCGGGTGTTCTCCTCACTGATGGACATAATGACCGATGACGAACTGATGGGCATCATCGGACACGAAATCGGCCACGTAGCCAAACACCACTCGCGCAAGGCATTCCAGAACGAGCTGCTCACCGGCGCGCTTAAAGAAGGCATCGCATCGACAGGCGGAGTGGCCGCGGCTCTGACCGACTCGCAGCTCGGCCAGCTGAGCCAGTCGCTGATCGGCGCGAAGTATTCGCAGAAGCAGGAAAAGGAAGCTGATGACTACGGATATGAATTCCTTGTAAGCTACGGACGCAATCCGTGGGGCATGGTCATGGCATTTGAAAAATTCCTGGAAATGGAGCAGAGCTCCGGCACGTCGTCGAGCTACGTACAGAAGATGTTCTCGTCGCACCCCGAAACGACCGAACGCATCAAACGGCTTACCAAGCGTGCGGAAAAAGACGGCATAGCCCGTCCGGCGAAATAATCAGAGAGACTTATACAATTCCAGCGTAGCGTCGGCAATGCGGTCCCAGTCGAAAGGCGTCAGACCATAGTGCCGGCGCTTCGGCATTTCAGCAGCCTTACGCCGGAGCGCCTCGGCCAGCGCACCTGTATCGCCGACGGGATAAAAATCGCCATCTTCGAGCATGGGCAGACGGTTTGGCTCGATATCGCTTGCTATGATGTCAATGCCGTAGCTCATAGCCTCGAGCATGGCGATGGGCAGCCCCTCATTGTACGACGGCAGCACACTGAGTGACGCGCCGCTGAAAAGCTGGCGGAGAGGATCGCCGCTGACAAATCCAGGCAGAATGACACCCTCACGGCGGGCATCCTCGACGAGCCGTCGCGAATAGTCGGTCTCGTGGTCGGGCGCACCGGCAATCACCAGGTCGCAGGTGCCGCGCAACCCCGAGGCGGCATAGGCCTCCACAAGGTCATGAAAACCCTTCTCGGGCGTGAACCGGCCCAATGCCAGAATATAGGGCCGCTCACCTACTCCGATGCGGGAAAGATACGAGCGGTCGTCGGTGGGTTCGACCTTGTTCACTCCGTTATAGATCAGATTTATCTTCTTTTTCGGATAGCGCTCCGACAGAGAACGCCGGATAGGATCCGAGATGGCGATGACGGCATTGGCCCACCGGATGCTGCACCACTCGCCCAGACGGAGAATCGACTTCGCCACGGCGTTCCATTTGTCGTGATCGTAATTGAACGAATGGACGGTAAGCACGACTTTCAGCCCGAGCAGACGTGCCATCGGCGCAAGCAGGCCGGGACCGATACCATGGATGTGAAGCACGTCGGCTTTCGAACGGCGTGCGCGGATTATCGCCAGAAAGGTGTGAACGATCGCCTCGAAATGTTTGTCGCGCGGAGCGTACAGGTCGGCGAACCGTATGCCTGCGGGCGCGGCACCGCGGTTGCTGTCGGTAAGATATGGTCTGCGCCGGGCCACCGTGATATTTACTCCGAGGCGGGCAAGCCTCGTATAAAGCTGCTCGCAGTGAGTCTCGACCCCTCCCATTATCCCGGGAAAGCCTCGCGTTCCGGTGACAAAGAGCTTCATGGCAGGGATTTTATCAATTTAATATAATTCTCGCGGAACTGTCCGGCTGAAAACATGGCGGCGAGCATGCGCTTGGATTCGGCACCCATGCGGACTCTCTTATCAGGATTCTGCGCCAGATCTACGACGGCATCGGCAATTGCCTCAGCATCGCCCGCGGCGCAGAGGTGTCCGTTGACTCCGTCGGTCACCAGGCGCGGATTGTCGCCGACGGAGGTGGCCACCACCGGAAGGTCGGCGTTCATGGCTTCCATGACCGAGTTGCTTGTGCCCTCGAACAACGAAGTCGACAGATACATGTCGGCACTTCCGAGCAACGCCGGAATGCCGGGCGGATCGATAAGTATCTTCGTGATCTTTTCGATACCGCTATCGGACACCATACGGCGTATGCGGTCCTCAAGAGATCCGTAACCCACTATGACAAAACGTAGCGAAGGCACACGGGCGGACGCAAGCGCCATGCTGCGGATCGCTGTCCCATAGTCTTTCTGAGGTACGAACCTGCCGACCGTTATGACCGTGACAGTGTCGGAAACAGTCTTGTGACGAAGCGGAGATATATTCTCGAAACAATTGGGAATCACCGACATGCGTGCTGCCTGAAATCCTCGCGCCACAAAACTTTCGCGAGCGGAATAGGAATTGCTGACCGTCATGGTCGCCAGCTTGTTGGTGACATAGCGGTCGGCGATCAGCTTCAGACGCGGCAGGGATGCACTGCGGATGCCGGTGACGACATTCACCCCGGTGCGGCGTCCGATATAGGCGGCAAGCACATTCGCACCGGTCAGATATGAGAACACGGCCCGCGGCTTCAGGCCCGAGAATATACGCTCGGTCTGCCGGACACGGTCGCGGAAGCCTCCGCGGAGCTGATGCAGGTCGATATCGGCCGACGCCAGCATAGGCCTGTAGCAGTCGTGGATCACATCACCGTCGAAAACGACCACATGCGTCTCATAGTCTCTGCAAAGCGCACGCGCGAGCAGAACGGCCTGTTTTTCAGCGCCGCCCTTGGCAAGATTCTTTACGAAGATGATGATTGAGTCCATTAAAGGGGTTTTGTTTCTCACTCAGGTTTTGGGTTCACTTGGTTTATTAACGGATTTTAACTGCATATATTGCACCGGAGGGCATAAAAAAATACCGGCCGCATCCCGACATGTAGGTCCGGGATGCGGCCGGTATTTTAAGGGGAGGATATACAATAACTTACTTCTTTCGCTCGGGTTCGGGCGCGATGAGCTTGTAGCCCTTGCCGTGAATGTTGATGATCTCGATCGAGGGATCGTCCTTCAGATGCTTGCGAAGCTTGGTGATGTAGACGTCCATGGAACGTGCGTTGAAGTAGTTGTCATCGATCCAGATGGTCTTGAGCGCATAATTGCGTTCGAGGATCTGATTGGCGTGGGCGCAGAGGAGGCTGAGCAGTTCCGACTCCTTTGTGGTGAGCTTGGTGACCTTGTCATCGATCATCAGCACCTGCTTCTGTGTGTCGAAAGTGAACTTGCCGATCTTGTACATCGTGATCTCCTTGCCCTTGTTGCCCTTGACACGGCGCAGAATGGCCTCGATACGGAGCACCAGTTCTTCCATCGAGAACGGTTTGGTGATATAGTCATCGGCTCCGAGCTTGAAACCCTCGAAGATGTCTTCCTTGAGCGACTTTGCCGTAAGGAAGATAATGGGAACCTCGTTGTTGAAGGTGCGGATTTCCTGCGCGAGCGTGAAGCCGTCCTTTTTGGGCATCATCACGTCGAGGACGCAGATGTCATATTTACCCTTCAGGAAAGCCTTGTAGCCGGCCTCGCCGTCGCTGTAAAGGTCGGCGCTGAAGCCCTTGGCCTGGAGATATTCCCGCAGCAGCATGCCAAGATTCTCGTCATCTTCGCAAAGCAGTATCTTCATGCGATCTTCCATAATTGTTAGTTTTTAGAGAGTGGTAATATAATTATAAATTTTGTTCCTACATTATATTCGCTTTCGACATTGATCGTGCCGCCCAGCTCGCCTATCATCTTCTTGACATAGGCCAGGCCGAGGCCGAATCCCTTTACATCGTGCAGGTTGCCGGTGGAGACACGATAGAACTTATCGAAAATCTTCTTGAGGTCCTCGCGGCGGATACCGATGCCGTTGTCGGCGATGACGATCTCGAGGCGTTCGTCGGCCAGATCGCGCGAAGCGACGGTGATGTTGAGCGGACGTTCTTCCGAACGATATTTCACGGCATTGTCGAGCAGGTTGAATATCACGTTGGTGAAATGCATCTCATCGACATACACCAGCGCGTTCATGGCGTCGAGGTCGGCCGATATGTGTCCGCCGTATTTCTCCACCTTCAGCTTGAAGGTGTTCACGATGTTATAGACCGTGAGGTTGGCGTCGATCTCCTGGAGCTTCAACGTGGCTTTCTGCTTGTCGAACATCGACATCTGAAGCACTTTCTCGACCTGGAAGCGCAGACGCTTTGTCTCGTCGTTGACCACCTGCGAGATCTGCTGGAGCATGGCGGGCGACTTGCGCACCGCAGGGTCGTTGAGCATCTGCGCGGCGAGCGATATCGACGAAATGGGGGTCTTGAACTCGTGCGTCATGTTGTTGATGAAATCGTTCTTCATCTCCGTAAGCTTCTTCTGCCGGAATGCCACGATAATGACGTAGACGAAAACTATGATCAGTATCAGAGTGAAGGCAAACGCCGGCACCAGGAACGATATCGAACGGAATATATAGTCCTTCTTCGTGGGGAAGTAGACTTTCAGATAATAGTGCCGCGACGACGGATCACGGGGGAAAAGCGTCTGCGTGAACGTATTGTCGGGCGACGCGGCCGCAGGGCTATAGCCGGCCGAACGATACTGGATGATGCCCGCGCGGTTGACAACCGCAAATTCGAACGGCACTTTCAGGCCGAGCGTATCAAGCTCCTGGGTAAGATATCGGCGCACAAGTGTCGAATCGGCACGAAGCATTATCGGACGCGTCGACGCGGTAGTCATGATATTCAGTATCACGTCGTCGAGCATGCCTTTCTGATACATGAAGTGGTCGCGGTAGACCTCGCTGGCATTGCGGATGCCGCTGCCGATGATCGATCCGCCGCTCTGGAGCTTGGTTATCTCCGATGCATCGCCCTTGATCGTGAGGTCAGCCTCAAGACCCGAGGCTGTCGAGAAGGTATATTTGATGCCCTCCTGACGCGGGAGCGCTCCGCCGAGACGCTGGGCGTAAATCGACTGGGACTCGACGCGGTTGACCTCGTCCTCGAGATAGTACATCGTCTCATCCTGCTCAAGCTTCACGGTGACAGCCACCAAAGCCTGACGGACACCCTGCGAGAACTGCTCGTAACGTATCTCGACGATATTCTTCATATAGAATATCTGGATACACAGCAGAGCTATGAAGGTAAGGCCCATCAGAATGGTCAATATCCATATCGTATGTTTCTTCATTACGTTAATTCCCTTATCTCGACGACGTTAATTTTATTAAACTTCATTATATTTAACAATTCGGTCCCGCAATTGTTCAGGATTCGTGCGGGCCCTCATCATCGCATTTTAACATTCAAGTGCAAATTTAACTAAATATTTTTTCTGCCGCAATAGGCTTATCCTCTAAAAATGACTATTTTGAAGAAAATTAGCCAAAATTTAATATTTTTGAGGAATAAATCACAACCCGCAATATGCCTCCGCAGGCAAAAACCGACTGCAATTTTTAAGTAAAAAACATCATATAGTCAAACAATTTTACTAACTTTGCGGTAGCAACACATACCAGCCAAAACACATTAATTATATAAGCTAATGGCAACAAAACCGTTCAAATACCAGAAGATGTTTCCTCTGGGACCTGACACTACCGAGTACTACCATCTGACATCGGACTATGTGAAAGTCGAGAACTGGGGCGGACACGAATTCCTCGTCATCGACCCTGAGGCTCTCACAGTGCTGGCCCGCCAGTGCACGCACGACAACGCATTCATGCTGCGCCGCGAGCACAATGCCATGGTCGCCAAGATCCTGCATGATCCCGAAGCGAGCGAGAACGACAAGTTCGTGGCTCTCACCATGCTCCGCAACGCCGAAGTAGCCGCCAAGGGACAGCTGCCTTTCTGCCAGGACACCGGCACAGCCATCGTACACGGCGAGAAAGGTCAATATGTATTCACGGGCTGCGACGACGCCGAGAAGATCTCGAAAGGCGTTTACGAAACCTACACCACCGACAATCTGCGCTACTCGCAGAACGCGCCCCTGACGATGTACGACGAAGTCAACACGGGCTGCAATCTGCCTGCCCAGATCGACATCCACGCCGGTGAAGATGATGAATATCACTTCCTGTTCGTGGCCAAGGGCGGTGGTTCGGCCAACAAGACATACCTCTATCAGGAGACTAAAGCCCTGCTCAATCCCGAAAAACTCATACCGTTCCTGGTCGAGAAGATGAAATCGCTCGGCACAGCCGCCTGCCCGCCCTACCACATCGCGTTCGTGATCGGCGGCACATCGGCCGAGAAGAACCTCGAGACAGTGAAAAAAGCTTCTGTCAAGTATTACGACAATCTGCCGACCCAGGGCAACGAGCTCGGCCACGCATTCCGCGACATCGAGCTTGAGGCCATCCTCAAGAAAGAAGCCGAGAAACTCGGACTCGGAGCCCAGTTCGGCGGCAAATATTTCGCCCACGATGTCCGTGTGATCCGTCTGCCGCGCCATGGCGCCTCATGTCCGGTAGGCCTCGGCGTAAGCTGCTCGGCCGACCGCAACATCAAGGCCAAGATCAACCGCGATGGTCTGTGGATCGAGAAACTCGACACAAATCCCGGCGAGCTCATACCCGAAGAGTACCGCAAGGCCGGCGAAGGTGAGGTTGTCAAGATCGACCTCAACCGCCCGATGAAGGAAATTCTGGCCGAACTGACCAAATATCCGGTTTCGACCCGCCTGTCGCTCAACGGCACCATCATCGTAGGCCGCGACATAGCGCATGCCAAGATCAAGGAACGCCTCGACCGCGGCGAAGAAATGCCCCAGTATCTGAAGGATCACCCCATCTACTACGCCGGCCCGGCCAAAACTCCCGCCGGAATGCCTTCGGGATCGTTCGGTCCTACAACTGCAGGCCGCATGGACTCGTACGTGGACCAGTTCCAGGCTGCCGGCGGCTCAATGGTGATGATCGCCAAGGGTAACCGCTCCAAGCAGGTGACCGACGCCTGCCACAAGCACGGAGGCTTCTATTTAGGCTCGATCGGAGGTCCGGCAGCCGTGCTGGCCCAGAACTCGATCAAGAAAGTCGAACTGCTGGAGTATCCTGAACTCGGCATGGAGGCTATCTGGAAGATCGAAGTCGAAGATTTCCCCGCATTCATCCTCGTCGATGACAAGGGCAACGATTTCTTCACTCAGATCAACGAGCGCTGCAACGCCTGCGCCCTGAAATAGGCCCTCCGGACACGACATAAAAATCCCCGCAGATCACATGACCTGCGGGGATTTTCATTCTATCAGTCGGAGTGGGATCAGTCGGCAAGTTCAACTTTGTCAAGATACCCCTGATATGTATCGAAGCCGAGATCGGCCTTCACCGTAAACGGTGCTCCGCGGAAGCTGCATACAAACTCAAGAGTCGACCGTCCCTGGCCGGGGCACACCGTGCACTTAAGCTGCGAGATAGGATAATCGGGCTGAGGCACATCGCCGATGGTCGGGATAAGCGCATCGCTCTGAAGAACGACATTGGCGTCGCCATCGACAGTGAAGGGAATTCCGGAGAACTTCATGTTGAGCGAAGGCATTCCCTGTGCGAAATTGGCATTGGCGATGTCGATAGAGGCCAGACGGTTTGTGAAGTCGAGTCCGATAACATAAAGAGAGGCGTCGGATGTGTAGCTGCTGCCCTGAGGCGAGACAGACACAGTGGTACCGCCGACACAGAACGGCTGACGGGATCCGACAATCTTGTACCGGCCGTCGAGTACAAACTGGAATTTCAGGGCCGGATCGTATACGCCGACTGCCGGAACAAGCTCGGTGCGGTCATTCCACAGGAGCTTGAAATCATCGATCAGCACGGGAGCGCCTGTACTGAGGGCGGCAGTCTTAAGGCCGGATGCCTCGGCCCACGCCGAGTTGCTCAGCTGGCGCCATTTCGACCCGTGCATCGCCACAACCGGATAATTGTATGAGCCGATCGACAGCCCGGACAACTCGAACTTCGCATCACCACTGTTCCAGTCGGCCTGCATCATGATGGATATGTCAGGCGACACGGTAGCGGGGTTCTCACCCCGCAGGTCGGTCACTACGCCGTAGCAACGCAGGAAGCGGTATTCGTAGATTGTTTCTGTTTCGCCGTCGCTGTTGCAAGATGACAGACCGGCGGCAGCGACGGCCAACGCGGCACATGTCAGAGTCTTCAGAATATTCATATGAATCGATTAATAATTACTGAGGTCAAAGTTAAGAATAATTTCCAATTAATACAAACTATCATACGCCCGTGTCAAGAGACAGCCGGAGCGTGACACCCCATGTGGCAGGCACACCACGCTGGGTAAAAGAATTGCCCATCGACATGAAATAGAAAGTGTCGTAGCGGGTATCCGTGATATTCTCTCCCCAAAATTTCAGTGACCAGCAATTCCGGACGAAAGTGACTGATGCGCCGGCCACCGCATAGAAAGGCTGGCTGAGGGTATTTTCCTCGTTCCAATAAATGTCGCCGGCAGCGCGGACATTGATTCCCACGGTCGGCCGCCAGCCAAACACCTCGAAAGGCAGCTCGTAACGTCCTGAGATGAAAAGCGTATGCGCCGGAGCATATGGCACCCGCTTACCGCGGAAATCAGCGCGGCCATTGTTGTATCGGCGGAAAACAGCATCGGTATATCCGTAATTGGCTATGAATGTCATAGACGGCAGCGGACGGAATGTCGATGAAAACTCTACACCCGCCGAACGCGTGCGGCCCGCATTAGTCATGATACGGCCTGTGACCAGACCGGGAGGAAAGACTGTAAGCTGCTGATTCCGGCAGGATATCAGGAACGCCGTCGCCGACATGTTCACGCGTCCGTCGGCCAGATCGAATCGGCCTCCTATCTCATAATTGAGACTCTCCTCCGGCTTGTAGGTGACGATATCGGAAACTTTATACGGCATGCTCAGGCCCATCGTCTCCATCACCCGCTGCTGCAACACGTCACTGAACATCTGCGTATTAAACCCGCCTGATTTATAGCCTTTCGCGAAACTTGCATATACGTCGCCGTCGCGAAAATGATATGTAACGGAAACCTTGGGCAGCAGTTCGTTGAAATCCTGGCGGAGGCGTCCGCTGTCGTGTATATTCACATCGGTAGTGCGGAAAACCTCGCGATCGCCGTTATCGAGCATTTTATATACTGTATATGAAGCGTCGGCATCGCTGCGGTAGCGGCAGCTGACATGCTCATAGTCCCAGCGCAGCCCGGCTTCGAAAGTCCAGTCGCCCAGGTCGTAGGTACTCTCATGGTACAGGGCCACGCCTCGTGAATCCGTCGAAAAATCGCTCAATAGCGGGAATTCGTCACCATTCCATTCTATCGGGTACGCGGGGTTCATCTCATTACGCTTTTCCTCAATCAGCCGCGCTATGCCGGCCGAAAAGAAAGTCACTGGTGCTTTCATGCGGGTCGCACGGCTGAAACCGAACACACCGCCGAGCCATGAATAACATCCACGGCGACCTTTGGCGAAAAGATCCTCTGTGAAAGTCCATTCATGGCGGCGCTGCGTGAGCGTGAAATAATCCGCCGGAGTAAAATCCTGATCAAGAGTCATGTTGTCATCGAGATACTGCACTGATGTCAGACTCGTCACCACCACGCGACGCCCGGCCCACGCCACAGTCAGACCGTCGCTGAACGCATTGCGGCGATAGAAACAGGTATCGTTGTACGCTATCTGGCCGGTACGCGTCAGTGCATACGGATAGCCGCCCTGCCGCGAGAGGGAGAATGCGGCAGTGTTTGTCACCGAATGATGTTCTGACGGGAAAAAGACGGTCTTCCATCTCAGGGTGCCGGCATTGTCAGTTCCAACCTTAGATCCGTTGAATGCATTGCGCCAATAACCGTCGCTATGGGTATAATATGAACTCAACGATGTGAAAAGTCTGTCGCCGAGTTTGAAATAACCGCCGGCCGACGCCTTTACAGAATTTGCCCGGCCATACTGCAGCATGGCGCGCACTCCCTGGAAATCACGCGGCGAGAGAGTATATATATTGATCTGTCCGCCCATCGAGTTGCGGCCGTTGAGAAGCGACTGCGCGCCGCGCACGACCTCGATCGAATATATATCCGGCAGATCGGTATCATATGCGTCCTTGTTCAGAAACGGCACACCGTCGATATTCAGTCCCACGACGGCCTGATCTATACGTGACCCGAGTCCGCGCATGTATATTGACGATGTCATGCGCGAACCGTAGTTGGGGGTATAGAAGTTGGGGACAATCTCTCCGATATCCTTTACGGCATCAATGTCGAGGCGCCGGGCCAATGCAGCGGATATACGTGTGACCGGCGACGACCCGGCGGTGGGCATCTGCTTGATTCCAAGCACCTCGACCTCCTTAAGCTGCCGCGGGGCCTCCATACATACCGTATCATTCGTTTCGGCGACGGCTGCCAGAGACATGGCGCCTGCCATAAGCATAATATGTCTTTTCACGTCACAAAGTTAAGGCATTTTTCTCAATAAACCTTAAAAGTATGGCTGATCGTCACATATTTCCAGAAAAAATGCTTAAATTTGCACAAAGACGAATTATAACGAGAAAAAAAGCTCTATAAGGACACCTATGGCAAACATTCCGGCAGAAGATCCGGCATTGATCGAACGTCTGCGCGACCCTGCGACAGTGCGCGAGGCATTCAGTGAAGTGATAGACCGCTTCACCGAACCTCTGTACTGGCAGATCCGCCGCCTGGTCAACGATCATGACGACGCCAACGACCTGCTGCAGAATACCTTTATGAAAGCCTGGATGTCTGTCGAGAACTTCCGCGGCGATGCGCGGCTGTCGACCTGGCTCTACAAGATCGCGATCAACGAGGCCATCACGTTCCTTTCACGCGAGAAGCGTCGCGCCACCGTTTCAATCGATGATCCCGAAAACTCCGTTGCCCCGACTATCGAGGCTGACGCCTACACCGACGGCGACCGCATCGCGGCCGAACTCCGCCAAGCCGTCGACACACTTCCTGAGAAACAGAGGATCGTGTTCAACATGAAATACTACGACGACATGAAATATGAGGACATGTCATCCATCTTAGGGACATCTGTCGGCGCACTCAAGGCCTCATACCATCTCGCCGTGAAAAAAATTGAAAACTTTTTTAATAACCGCGATTAAACCATTCATACCGGAACAAGTCAAAAAAGGTAAATAATTAAGTATGGATAAACCGCACGACATACTCGACAAAATCAACCGGCGCGACGGCCTCACTGTACCGGAAGGCTATTTTGAGGATTTTAAGCGTCGGATGATACTCTCGCTGCCCCAGCGGCCCGAACTCAGCGCCCCGGCGAAGGCGCCCCGGCGAAGCGTATGGCAGCGCGTTCGGCCATACATATATATGGCCGCAATGTTCGGCGGTATCTGGTGCATGCTTAAACTTTTCACGATGATCACCGCTCCGGCCGATGTGTCCATGGAAAATAATCCCATCATAGCGGACGCGCTTTCGGATGACGAATTCGTCAATGACTATATCGTCAGCGACATCAATCAATGGGACTATTACGACCAGCTCATCGAAGATGGCTTCGATCCGGAGTCGCTCAACGACTCGACCGCCATCTGTGACGTCGTAGATTAATGCTCTGCCCTATGTTGAAATACTTCTCACTTACGACTCTCTTTATTCTTTCTCTGATCTGCTCCGCCACTGCCGCCGCACAAGGTCAGGGAACGCCGGCCGAACGCCAGCGCTGGATCAGCGAAATCCGCACATACAAGCATGAATTCCTTTCAAAGGAACTCAGCCTGAGTCGCGAACAGGAAAATGCATTTTTCCCCATCTACGACGAGATGGAAGACCAGATCGAGAAACTTAACAGCGAAACGCGCGAGATCGAACGCCGTGTGTCAGAAGACAGCAACGCTTCCGATCTCGAACTACAGAATGCCGCACGCACGATATTCGAACTTAAACGGGCCGAAGGACAGATCGAAATGACCTACTTCGATAAATTCAGCGAGATTCTATCGCCCAGGCAACTCGTGCAACTGAAACCGGCCGAGCGCAAATTCACTCAGCAACTCCTCAACAGCCACCGTCGCATCCGCCGCGGCAACTCAAGATAAATTTACTTTCTCTCAGTCATATCCGGCCGTACGCCCCAATCGTGCGGCCGTTTTTTTCGGTACACGGCCATCCGTGTACGATATGGATTGAACTGTTCGTCGTTTACCGTCACAAGCTCGTACTCGGCCATATATGGTTTAAGCATGGACAGCGACCCGTCGGAATCCTCGTACTCAGCAATCACCCAAAGCGGATCCGTCGTAATGAAATCGTCAATTATATCGTTATAAAGACTTTCGTCGAGCTGCCCATACATATTCTGCTGGAAGAAATATTTCCCTGCCGGCAATGTCCCGAGGCTAAGCGGAATGTCCGCAAGATCTATTGTACCACAGACATATATCGAATTGCGCTCTTCCGGAGGAATAATGGCAAAGTTTCCGACAACCGGATCGACATTATGATCTGTATAAAACGCACTACGTACGCGATACACCATATTTTCGCGCGTAATATACAGAAAGCAAGCACTTAGGATCACGAAAACAAGATATATGCACCACCTCTTCCAGTCGAAATACAACCACATGAAAGCCATGAATGGCGCGAACATTACAAGATAATGTGTATAACTCGTGCTACCAAGATTTATCAGAATGTTGACAAGGCAGCCAGCCAACACTATGTATAAGACAATTCGCGAATTCCTGTCACCTGCGAAAACACAGGATGCAGTCAATGAAATCAAAGATATCAGATATATGATGATGAAAAGAGGATTGGGCATAAATCCGCCCGCACCCCAACCCGTCTTATACAGCCAGCCGACGTAGTAGACCGAATAGAACATGGCCGACAGCGCTCCATGGCATGCGAAATAGACAATGAACGGAAGAATGGCCACAATCAAACCGGCCGCAAAAAGCGATATCGAATATACCAGCTTCCTGTAATATCTGTAGCGGATAAGCCATATGGCCATTACTATGCATATGCCTGTAATGACAGCATTGTTATTGATTCTTATCAGAGCCACACAGCCGAAACATAGTCCGGTAACGAATGAACACACATTCAGCGCCGATGATTTTCCCGTCAGAAACCTCGATAAAAGCCACAGCGGCAGCAGTTCGAAAGGAAGTGAGAACTCTTCGACGGTTCCACCCATTTCACATAGAATAACGACTGCCAGAATCATTACAACTGATGCCAGGCGGCTGTTGGATCTTGAGCATCCGAGAGTTGTACCGACTTTATAGAATATCGAGGCGGAAAGAGTCAAAGTCAGACATTCGACAATGAATATCCACCATTTTGAAGGACCGATCACGGCGACCAAGGCATAGATCAGATATAGCAGCGGCCCTTTCTGATCAAACAGATCCACATATGGCAGACCTCCCTGAGCCCAGCACTGCCCGATAGTGCGGAATATACCCACGTCATACATAGCCTGAGGCAATGCCGGCGACGTACCGGGAGCCAGAAACCACAGCACCACAAACGAGACCGTCACAAAAAGTGATACCGTCAAAGCGCCGTTGATTATGTTCGTTCTTTCAATCATCATCTCCCGAAATAGTTACCGCGGATTATGAGGCTACTTATTTCAAATGCGTTTTTAAGTACTTCGATCTGCTCCGGATCCGAAGTCCCGACTACTTCCTTTGTCCACATGTCGTACGCACCGGCGCGCCCGTCGAGCATCGATCGCCCTACTCCCGTATAAGTTATCGACGGATCGTGACCGCAAAGCTGCAGAACCGTCGGAAAGACATCAACCTGGCCGACAATATGATCAACTTTCCCGCCGTAGCCCGAATTGGCCGCAATAAAGA
Source organism: uncultured Porphyromonadaceae bacterium (assembly GCA_902470475.1). Classification (GTDB taxonomy): domain Bacteria; phylum Bacteroidota; class Bacteroidia; order Bacteroidales; family Muribaculaceae; genus CAG-873. The sequence goes on from CABRGT010000002.1 coordinate 50,035, forward strand.
CAATCGGATTTGAATGTTCCTTTATATTATCCTGATTGCCGATACCAATACTCTGGTCGTGATCCGAAGCTATGACAAGGACGGTATTCTCCCATATCCCCTGCCCTTTCAGGCCGTCAATAAAGCGTGCCAGCTCCGTATCAAAATAGCGTGTAGCCGCATAATAATTCCGCGCATTACCGCTATAATCTGCCGAATCAAAAAGTTCACGATATTTTATTGTAGAACTTTCGCCAAACGGCATATGCATGGATCCTGTAATTATCTCCAAAGTAAACGGCATCTGAAAGCGTTTTATTTCCGTAAGAGCAAATCTGAATATCGCGCCGTCAAGGCCATACTTTCCGATCTGACCCTTGTAGGCTTCTTCGGTATACACAGAATCAAATCCAAACGCCCGCAGCAGTTGCTTCTGCGACCAATATACTCCATCGTCCGGCACAATAGCCCGGCTGATACGCCTGTCAAGTGATCCCGGAAGAGATGGATAAGATACTGATGTTCCAACTCTATTAGACACGATCACATTATCCAACGGGAACAGGCCCGTATTGTAAAGCAACTGACCGTCACCGGAATTACCTAATTTAATCTGAGGAATAACTTTAACAGCTGAAAAGGTCAGGGAATCTGCAATAAGAGAATTCAACGTAGGCGTAATCTCGTTGCCATTGATGCTAAGTCCTATTACTTCCGCATTAAGTGATTCTACAATAATAAATATTACATTCTTCGAGCGATTGTTTAAATTTACACACCCTGAATCCCTAAACTCTGCACTTTTTGCTTTCAGATAAGCTTCAAGTAAATTCTTTTGTCCATCGTCAAGCGCTAAAGAACAATCCGGCGTAATGAATTCTTTATAAATATCCATTGCCGTATGAACGAGCAGCCCGTTCACCTGATAAAGTCTTTTATCCGTGCCGGTATCAAATTCATTTACATATATTGTTTTAAAAAAATCCTCCATCGATATTCCATCCGTATTATCTTGGAACCACCGATACATATTATAGTTTGCAGATATCTGCATGCAGACAAACAGCACCATAGTGCCGGCAGTTGCCAGCCAGCGTAAACGCGGAGCGAAGCGCGGTTCTGACTTTATTTGTCTCCTGAAAATAAAGTAGATGGCGAAAGGCATGGCAAGCAATACCGCCAGCACGAGGTCGGCCCAACCGATCAAAGCGAACCAGCTGTTGAAAAGCAGGCTTCCGAAATTTTCAGTCAGTGTGAACATCCTCACGTGAATCAGTTCATGAAACGCCCTGGCGTAATATATCGCTATAATGACAAACAGACCAAGCAGCGTTGTGCATATGAGCAATGTCCAGCGCCAACGTCCTTTAAGAAACCAGAAAGGGATCACCAGCACAAGCGCATCCACCATCGAGTAGACTATTCTGTGCCATCCTGGCAAAAGATAGAGTCTAAGCCAGGCCAGAAAAGTAAACATACACAACACCGACACCTCCAGGAAGAACAAAGAGTAGCGCCGCTCGAGAATGCCGGATCTGATTCTGTCGAACATATTCATAGCAAAATAAAAAGCGGGAGAGTGTCAGACTTGTGCGTGACACTCTCCTATGATGGTCTTACAAAATATCAGGCGTCCACACTATTATATGGCGGTGGAGTCGCCGTATCTTCAGGTTTCCCGGACTCGGACGAATCAGACTCGCCGGGCCGTTCAGATGATTCCGGTTCGCCTGACGGTTCGGAGGGCGTCAAGTCGGCCTTGGGATTGTCTTCAATAGCCTTGCCTTCCTGGATCTGCTTGCGGGGATCGGCCTCAAGAATCTCATCGGTACGGCTCTTCCACGGACGCTCGCCGAAGATATCGATTACATCCTGCGTGAAGATCACCTCGCGGGTGATAAGTACATCCGTCAGTTTGTGATGGCCTTCGGCATACTTGCGCAGTATTTCCTTGGCACGTTCGTACTGCTCGGCGATGATGCGCGACACTTCCTGATCGATCACTTTCGCGCGATCCTCGGAGAACGGCTTCGTGAAGCCGTACGACTGGCCCGTGGAGTCATAGTACGACAGATTGGGCATGCGCTCGCTCATTCCGTAATATACGATCATGGCATAGGCCTGCTTGGTCACACGCTCGAGATCGTTTGCGGCACCGGTCGAAATGTGTCCGAGGAACACCTCCTCGGCTGCGCGGCCGCCCAGGGTAGCGCATATCTCATCGAGAATCACCTGCGAAGGGGTGATCTGACGCTCTTCGGGCAGATACCATGCCGCTCCGAGCGCCTTGCCGCGCGGCACGATAGTCACCTTGACAAGCGGATTGGCATACCGCAGGTGCCATGACACAGTGGCATGGCCGGCTTCGTGGATGGCGATCGCCCGCTTCTCGTCATCGGTGATTATCTTGTTGCGCTTCTCCAGGCCGCCGATGATGCGGTCAACGGCAGCCGAGAAATCTTCTTTGGTCACAACTTTCTTATTGTTTCGTGCCGCTATCAGAGCCGCCTCATTGCATACGTTGGCTATATCGGCGCCGGAGAATCCCGGGGTCTGACGCGCAAGCAGCTCCACGTCGAGCGAGTCGTCGGTCTTGATCTTGCGCAGATGCACATTGAAGATAGCCACGCGGTCGGGCAGATCAGGCAGGTCGACATAAATCTGACGGTCGAAACGCCCGGCTCGCATCAGAGCCTTGTCGAGTATGTCGGCGCGGTTGGTGGCGGCGAGAATTATCACACCGCTGTTGCTGCCAAAGCCGTCCATCTCGGTAAGGAGCTGGTTCAGGGTATTCTCCCGCTCGTCGTTCGATCCCATGTTGGCGTTGCGTCCGCGTGCGCGGCCGACGGCATCAATCTCGTCGATAAACACGATGCAGGGGGCCTTTTCCTTCGCCTGTCGGAAAAGATCACGGACACGTGATGCGCCGACACCGACAAACATTTCTACAAAATCGCTACCCGACATCGAGAAGAACGGCACATTAGCCTCGCCGGCCACAGCCTTGGCGAGCAATGTCTTACCAGTGCCGGGAGGGCCTACGAGCAGCGCGCCCTTGGGAATCTTACCGCCAAGATCGGTGTAGCGCGACGGATTCTTGAGAAATTCCACAATCTCCTCGATCTCCGTCTTGGCTTCTGACAGGCCGGCCACATCCTTGAATGTGACTTTGTTGGCATTGTTCTTATCGAAAAGCATAGCCTTTGACTTGCCTACCGAGAATACTCCGCCGGCACCGCCGCCGCCACTGCCGCCGCTCATGCGGCGCATGATCCATATCCACGCGATGATCAGAATCACTATCGGAGCCAGCGACCACAGGAACGATCCGAACTGGCTGCTCCGCTCATATTTTACCGTACCGTTGAAGTATCCGGCGGCTTTCCATTCGTCGATTTTGGAATCAAACTTGTCGGCCGACGGAATTTCCGTAGTGATCTTGGCCTTGACCGACGTGTCGGCCAGCTTTTCGGCAAAGAACGCATGCGCCATCGAATCGGTCAGCAGCCCCTCGGCTTCCTTGCGGTCGGTATATACGATGATCTCACGTACACCTTTCTTCTCGACAATCGACTCGAATTCCGAATAACTTACCGTACGCGTCACCGACGTGTCGTCGAGATAATATATGCCGCCGAGAAACAGGAAAACCAGCGCATACATCCACCAGAGATTGAATGTAAACGGTTTCTTCTTGCCACCCGGCATATTGGAATTATTGGCCATAATGGATGAATTTTTGTGCCGGCCTGTGAGCCGGGCCTTTACTAATCTAAATCAGGGATTTCGGTTATATCAGCATCGCTCCACAGCTCCTCGAGATTGTAGCGCATTCGGGCCTCGGGAAGGAAGATGTGTATCCATGTGTCGCCGTAATCGAGCACGATCCACTCGGAATTCTTGAATCCGTCGGTATTGTAGGGCTTCATGCGCGCATCTTCCAGCAGCCGCTCTTCCAGATGGTCGGCAATAGATGCCACCTGTGTGGTCGAATTTCCTTCGGCTATGATGAATGTCGACGCCGAGGCGCCGGGAATTTTTTCGAGATCGACTACGGTGATCGAGTGTCCCTTGCGATCGCGAATCGCATCTATGATTAAGTCGCGGGTAGTTGTGATGGTCTGTGATGTCATTAATAATTAGCTTTTCGGGGGCAAATATACGAATTTTCGGCGGCACGCGCCAAGCGGTTTTTAACTCTTTTATAAAAAAACAACAACTCTTGGGAGAATTTGTTGACAGATCGGAAGACATAACGCATGGCAGCCGCCGGATCGATGCGGGCCGCCAGCCGGGCCGGCAGTATGAGTATGAGCCACGCGCCCGCGGCCACACCTGCATTCAGAAGCGCGAGCCACAGCCAGTTGATCTCAACCGGGACATACGAAAGATAATACATCTGCGGATCAAGAGGCACGGCATGGGTAGCCGACTGTAACAGTATCAGCCCTATGCCCAGCGCATTTCCTATCAGCATCCCCGTTCCGACCAGCTTCATGGCGATATTGACGAATATGCCGCTCACCAGCGACCGCGACGCGCCGAGCGACCGCAGTATGCCGATCGTGGTGACACGGTCGAGAATGATGATGAACAGACTCGATATAAGCGTGAATCCGGCCACGCACAGCATCAGTATGAAAATAACCACTACGTTCGTATCGAGCAGGTCGAGCCAGTTCAGATACAGAGCGCCGGTATCGGTTATGTCAGTGGTACGGTACATGCGTGAGAGTTCACCGCCGGCCATGGCATTGATAAACCTTTCGGACAGCCTTGCCGACACCGCAGGAGCCTCATCGATCGTGATGCCTTCGACCGCGATCGAAGTCGCGGCAAGGGAATCGCCTCCCGACAGGCGCTGAAGCATCGGCAGCGATGCGTAGACTACATGATCGTCGTACTCAGCAAAATTCGAACGGTAGAGTCCCGACAGGTAGACCCGGCGCGCCTTCACTTCCCCATCGGTGAAAAAATACAGGAAAGTCCTGTCGCCGACGCCAAGACCGAGGCGCTCGGCCAAAGGCTGCGACATGACTATCGAATCGCGTGACGTTTCCTCACCGAAAGCGGGCCACGAACCGGCTACCATATTGCCGCGCTCGAAAGAATCATCGTGACTGATATCGCGGGCAACGCATTCCACGGCATTGAAGTCGCTGTCGGTCTTGACAATCGCCTTTCGTGCGAGCGAAAGCGACAGCCGCCCCTCCGGTACGGTCTCGCGCACGATACGCATAAGAGTGTCTGACGCATGCAGAAGAGGCTCGTCGACCGCCGTGGCGTAGTTGACTGGAGGCAGCACCGACACCACGGCGTCGAATCCGGCTATCTTGCGGCGTATTTCGTGCTTGAAGCCGGCCGTTATCGCAAGACTCAGCTCCATCACCACGATAGCCAGTGCCACGCCGGCTATTGCGATGACCACGCCGGTCGACGTACTCGCCGGTGTTCCGCGGCCGATTCTCAGCCGCTTCGATATCCAGTAGGCTACCTTCATATTCAGCCGCAAAGTTACAACTTTCGCCTCAACCGATAAAAAAATTTTGAGGATTGATGGATTTTTCTGAACTTTGCGGTGGAATATGTTACTTTCAGAATTAAAAACCGGGCAGAAAGCCATCGTCGTAAAGATACTCGGACACGGCGCTTTCCGCAAACGCGTCATCGAGATGGGTTTTGTCAAGGGTCGGGAGGTCAAGGCTGAACTTTCGGCGCCGCTGAAAGACCCTATCAAATACGAAATTCTCGGCTACAGCATATCGCTGCGCCGCAGCGAGGCCGAAATGATCGAGGTCATTCCGGAGGATTCCGGCAACGGGGCCGACCATTCCGGAAGAACCGACCACGGCACCATGGCCGACAGCCACCATCCTGCCACAAGCGAGGCCCACAATGCGTCGCACCATATAAACATAGCACTTGTCGGAAATCCCAACTGCGGCAAGACTTCGCTGTACAACCGTCTCTCCGGTTCGAGCGAGCACGTAGGAAACTACGGCGGCGTCACGGTCGACGTAAAGAAGAGCTCTTTCAAATACAAGGACTACACCATCACTCTCGTCGATCTGCCGGGCACATACTCCCTGTCGGCATACACTCCCGAGGAGCTGTACGTAAGGCGCTATCTGCGCGACGAATGCCCCGACATAGTGCTGAACGTGGTCGATGCGTCGAATCTCGAGCGCAATCTATACCTTACCACGGAAATCATCGACATGAATCTGCCGATGGTCATCGCGCTCAACATGTACGACGAATTCCGTGCATCCGGTTCGAAACTCGACTACAAGATGCTGGGCGAAATGCTCGGCGTGCCGATGCAGCCGATTGTAGCCCGGTCGGGCGAAGGGCTCGACGCCCTGCTCGACACCGTCATCGATGTATATGAACGGCGTCATCAGGCCGTGCGCCATATCCACGTAAAACTCGACGCCGACACCGAAAAGGCCCTGCGCACGATCATAGATAAGATAAAGCAGATTCCGTCGATCGGGCACCGGTTCTCTCCGCGATACCTCGCCATCAAATTCCTCGAGGGCGACCGCGAGGTCGAAAGCATACTCAAGGCTGTGCCGGACTATCCGCAGCTCACCGGGCTGCGCGACACGCTTCGCGCCGACCTCGAGCATCTGCACCAGGAGGACATCACATCCACCATCGCCGCCGAAAAGTACGGCTTCATAGCCGGCGCGCTCGCCGAGACTCTCGTCAGCGGCGAAGGCGACAGTCACAATTCATCGTCGGTCATCGACAAGATCGTGACTAACAAGCTTTTCGGCTTCCCGCTGTTCCTGATGATCATGTTCGTGATCTTCTGGGCCACTTTCTTCATAGGCCAGTATCCGATGGACTGGATCCAGGCCGGCGTCGACTGGCTATCCGGACTTACGGCCCGCTACATGCCCGACGGCATCCTCAAGGACCTCATCGCCGACGGCATAATAGGAGGCGTAGGCGGCGTGATCGTGTTCCTGCCGAACATTCTTATACTCTATTTCTGCATATCGTTCATGGAGGACACCGGCTACATGGCCCGCGCAGCCTTCATAATGGATAAAATCATGCACCGTATAGGTCTGCACGGCAAATCGTTCATACCGCTGCTGATGGGCTTCGGCTGCAACGTGCCTGCGATTCTGGCCACACGCTCGATCGAAAGCCGCTCGAGCCGCCTCATCACTATACTGATCAACCCGTTCATGTCGTGTTCGGCGCGCCTGCCCATCTACGTATTGTTCATCGGTACATTTTTCTACGATCATGCGGCCCTCGTGTTCATGGGGCTGTATCTTCTGGGCATCGCTGTGGCCGTCGTGACGGCGCGGCTGCTCCGCAGAGCCAGATTCAAGAAAGACGAGACTCCATTCGTGATGGAGCTTCCTCCATACCGTGTGCCGACATGGAACGCCATGCTGCGCCACACCTGGGGCAAAGGCGTGCAGTATCTGAAAAAGATGGGCGGCATCATCTTGTTCGCCAGCATCATAGTGTGGGCGCTCAACTACTTTCCCCGTCACGACGATGCGCCGCATGCCACCGAGGAACCGGAGATCAGTCTCGAGCACGACTCATACCTCGAGACGGCCGGCAAGTTCATCAATCCCGTGATGGAACCGTTAGGATTCAGCTGGCGGGCATCTGTGGCCGCCCTTGCCGGCGTGCCGGCCAAGGAGATCGTAGTCTCGACCCTGGGCGTGCTTTACACCGACGACGAAGCCGTCGACGACGTATCGCTCGGCCATCGGCTCACGGCGCCGGGGCCCGGGGGCTCGGCACCGGATTTCACTCCTGCCGTCGCCTTGAGCTTCATGATATTCATTCTGCTCTATTGCCCGTGCATGGCTACAGTGACAGCGATCGTGAAAGAAACCGGCTCATGGCACTGGGGCGCATTCAGCGTCATTTATAACACGGCGGTCGCCTGGATGATCGCATTCATAGTTTACCGGATAGCATTGCTGATATGATCGACCGACTGCAGACAGCCATAAGCGACATCGCGGCATTTTGCAGCGACTACGCACTTGTGCCTCTGCTGCTCATAGTCGCATTATATTTTACGTGGCTTACCCGTGGAGTCCAGTTTGTGATGATACCCGAGATGCTGCGCCTCCTTGTGTCGTCGGGCAGAAAAGTCAGAGGTATCGGCTCGCACGGCTCGGGCGGAGTCAGTTCGTTTCAGGCTTTTGCCGTATCCATTGCCTCGCGCGTCGGCACCGGCAATCTGGCCGGAGTGGCATCGGCCATAGCCATCGGCGGCCCGGGCGCAGTCTTCTGGATGTGGGTGATAGCCCTCCTTGGCGCGGCAAGTTCGTTCGCCGAGTCCACGCTCGCACAGCTGTTCAAGGTCCGCGGAAAGTCATCGTTCGTGGGAGGACCGGCCTATTATATCGAGCGGGGGCTCCGTAATCACCCGTGGGCCGTCACGTTTGCCGTACTAATCACACTTACCTTCGGATTTGCCTTCAACACCGTGCAGGCCAATACCATCACCGACGCCCTGCATGAGTCTTTCGGTATATCGCCGGTCATAACAGCCGTCACGCTTGCCGCTCTTACACTGGCCATCATCTGCGGCGGCATCAGGCGCATATCGCGGTTCAGCCAGTGGGTCGTGCCGGTGATGGCCGTAGCATACATACTACTGGCTGTGACCGTAGTGATCCTGAACTTCGACCGCCTGCCGCAGGTACTCGAACTGATTTTCGAGAACGCGTTCGGCTTCCGCGAGGCAGCAGGCGGCACTCTCGGCGCCGCCATGATTATGGGCATCAAGCGCGGACTGTTCAGCAACGAGGCCGGCGAGGGATCCACGCCTAACGCCGCCGCCACGGCCGACGTATCCCATCCCGTCAAACAAGGCCTCATACAGGCTCTCGGCGTCTACACCGACACACTGATCGTATGCTCGTGCACTGCGTTCATAATATTGTGCAGCGGCCTCTACCTCGAAGGCCACGACGGCATCGTACTCACTCAGAAAGCAATCGACGCCGGACTTGGAGTCGACGCGCACGTAGGGTCGGCATTCGTAGCCGTGGCCATATTCTTCTTCGCTTTCACCAGCATCGTCGCCAATTATTATTACGGCGAGACCAACCTGCAGTTCATCACCCGCGCGCCCTGGGTCATCCCGGCATACCGTGCGCTCGTCGGCGCGGTAGTGCTCGGGGGCTCTCTTGCGTCGCTCGATCTCGTATGGGGTTTCGCCGATATCACGATGGCGCTGATGACTCTATGCAACCTGGGCGCCATCATAGGGCTGTCGAGATTCGTGAGAATACTGCTCACCGACTACCGGCGCCAGCGACCGCTGGGCGATCCCGTCTACCGGGCTTCTACAATACCGGAAATCGCCTCAATAACCGATGTCTGGAAATAAATTATTAACTTTGCAAAAATGAACACGACTATGGATACAATGAGCCAGTTTGACGGTGCTATCGCTCAGTGCCACGACATATTTACTGCAAAACTGAATGACTACGGCGCTTCATGGCGCATCATGCGCCCGTGCAGCGTCACCGATCAGATATTCATCAAGGCCAAGCGTATACGGTCGATCGGGACAAAAGGCTGCTCCAGTGTCGGCGAAGGTATTCTGCCCGAGTTCAAGGCCATTGTCAACTACGCTGTCATCGGCATAATCCAGTTACGCCGGGGCTACTCCGACACCATAGATATGTCGGCGGACGAGGCCGTGAAATTATATGACGGAATAACGGCCGAAGCTCGCCGTCTTCTGGAAATCAAGAACCACGACTATGACGAGGCCTGGCGTTCGATGCGCGTGTCATCGTACACCGATTTCATCCTTACCAAAATCGAGCGCGTAAAAGAAATCGAAGACAACGGCGGCGCCGTCAAAGTGTCGGAAGGCATCGACTCCAATTACTTCGACATTCTGGTATACGCTATTTTCGGTATAATCAAACTCACGGAATGTCCGGACGAATGAAAACAGCGGCCGTATGGCTGTTGAGGCTGCTGACCGGCGCCACATTCATCATGTCGGGCTGGGCCAAGTGCGTCGATCCCTGGGGATTTGTCATAAAGATCCAGGAATACCTCTCCGTATGGGGCATGGCAGGATTTCCGCGCGACATCGTTCTTGTGGGCGCTGTAGCTCTATCGCTCTTCGAGCTGATCACCGGCGTGGCTCTGGCCACCGGCTCGCTGAGGCGCTCGACCCCCCTCTGCGGCCTGGCCATGATGTTTTTCATGCTGCCCCTCACTATTTACATCTACATAGCTGATCCGGTGGCCGACTGCGGCTGCTTCGGCGATCTGCTTGTCATATCGAACGGAGCCACCCTGCTCAAGAATATCATTCTCACGGCAGCCCTGGTACTTCTTGTCCTGTGGCACGACCGGGCCAAGCCGCTTCTACGCCCCTCGCTGCAGTGGCTCGCACTGGCCATTGCCGGCATCTACGGCCTGACACTTGCCATATTGGGATGGCAGTTCCAGCCGACCGTCGATTTCCGCCCCTACCCCGTCGGTTCTGAACTCGTGACAGCCGACAGCAACACCGAGGGAGCGATCCCCGAGTACATCTACAGCAAGGACGGACGGGAAGAGCGGTTCTCGCTTGACTGCCTGCCTGATTCGACATGGACTTTCATCGGGCAGGTTTCAGCCCCAGGAAGCATGCACGAAGGACTGGCTATATTCGACGGCGACGAAGAAGTTACAGAGGATGTCCTCGCTTCCGTCGAAGGCGATATGATCATACTCGTGGTCAATAATCCCGATATCGACTATCTGACACGTGCCAGGCTGACCAATGAGATCAATGCCGCCCTTGAAGCGCGCGGCGGCTCTATGATCGGTCTGGTGGCGGCATCCGGCGAGACCCTCGAGCAGTGGATCGAGCTTGCCCGCCCCGACTTCGACATATATTCGGCCTCGGATACGTCGCTCAAGGAGCTCGCCCGCGGCGACGCCGCTCTGGTGGCTGTGCGCGACGGACGGATACTCTGGAAAAATTCCCTGTCGACAATCGATCCGGCTTTCGTGAAATCTTCATCGCCGATCGACTCTGTTACCGTGTACGACGATGGCCGCGTGGCCCTGTGGCTCACTCTCAGCGCCCTCATATGCCTCGCGTTTATCACCGCCATCGATTACATGACACGCTGTCACGAGGTTTCCCGGCACGTAAAAGACACTCCAAAGAGCAATGGCTGACAACAAAGTCACATCACAACTCACATTAGGCACCAATCCTATCGGGCGCCTGCTGCTGCAATATTCCGTACCGGCCATCATAGCGGCAGTGGCCACGTCGCTGTACAATATCATCGACAGCATATTCATCGGACGCGGCGTAGGCCCCATGGCCATCTCGGGTCTGGCCATCACATTCCCGCTGATGAACCTTGTCATCGGATTCTGCACCCTGGTCGCCGCCGGCGGCGCTACCGTCAGCTCCATATTCCTGGGACAGAAGAATTTGGACCGCGCCACCGACACCATCAACAATGTGCTGGTGCTGTGTCTGATCCATTCAGTCGTCTTCGGGGGCCTGTCGCTGCTGTTTCTCGACAACATCCTGTACTTCTTCGGCGCCACAGCCGAGACAATACCGTATGCCCGCGAGTTCATGAAGATCATACTTTACGGCACGCCGGTATCCTATGTTTTCATCGGATTGAACAATCTGATGCGCGCCACCGGATATCCCAAGAAAGCCATGATATCGGCCCTGCTGTCGGTGCTTGTCAACGTGATCCTGGCACCGATATTCATTTTCTCATTCGAATGGGGCATCCGCGGCGCGGCACTTGCCACCATCATAGGCCAGTTCTGCGCATTCATATGGGTGCTGATACATTTTCTTTCAAAAAAAAGCATCGTACACTTCGACAGTCACAAGCAGTGGCTGTCGTGGCCTCTTGTCCGGCGCATATACGCCATCGGCCTCTCGCCGCTGCTCATGAATGCGACAGCCTGCTTCGTGGTGGTGTTTATCAACAAATCACTGCTCGACGTGGCCGGCGACTTCGGCAATATTGCCGTGGGATCGTATGGCATCATCAACCGCACGACTATGTTTTTCGTGATGATCGTCTTCGGCGTCACGCAGGGCATGCAGCCTATTTTAGGATATAACTACGGAGCATCGCAGTGGCCGCGGGTAGCCGAGACACTGCGCAAGGGCATATGGATCGGGGCCTCGATCACAACACTGGGCTGGCTCCTGACCGAACTGCTGCCGGATACGATCAGCTCGCTTTTTACCACCGACCGAAGCATGATCGACATCGCCCGCGAGGGATTCCGCATCTACTTCATCGTCTATCCGCTTGTAGGCGTACAGATCGTCATTCAGAACTATTTCCAGTCGATCGGCCATCCCAAATTGTCGATATTCCTGTCGCTCACCCGCCAGCTTATATTCCTGGTACCCCTGCTGTGGATACTCCCGAAGCATTTCGGCATCGACGGTGTATGGGCATCGATGGCAGGCAGCGATTTCCTGGCATTCGTCCTGGCCCTCACAACCATGTTCATAATGAACCGTCACTTCCGCCGCGAGATGATCGCGCCCCCGACTAAATAACCGTACAATGGAAAAGGTCACACTTCGTGTAAAACCGCGCGTCGCAGCCACCGATTCCCTCCTGCGCGCCGAAGCTGCCGCCGCGCTGGGAGTCGCCCCTGCACGCATCGTCCGCACGGACATACTGCGCCGGTCTATCGACGCCCGCCAGCGACAGGTCATGGTCAATCTTACGCTCGGCGTACACATTGACAATCCCGACGAATCATGGCGCCGGTATGAGCCGATTCAATATCCCGATGTATCCGCAGCTCCATGCGCTATTATTGTAGGAGCCGGACCCGCCGGACTGTTCGCGGCGCTTGAACTGATCGAGGCCGGGATCAGACCCGTGATACTGGAGCGCGGCAAGGACGTCGACTCGCGGCGCCGCGATCTGGCTCAGATCAGCCGCACGGGGATAGTCGACCCGGATTCGAACTATAGTTTCGGCGAAGGAGGAGCCGGTGCGTACTCCGACGGAAAACTGTATACCAGAAGTACCAAGCGCGGTCCCGTCGACAAGGTACTTCAGATATTTCACGCACACGGAGCCGATGACTCCATTCTTTGCGACGCGCACCCACACATCGGCACCGACCGCCTGCCGGTCATCATCAAGGCAATGCGCGAGACCATCCTCGGCCATGGAGGGGAAGTGCATTTCAACTCACGAGTAAGCGGTCTCATTGCCGGAGACGGCACTGTCCGGGGTTGCGTAACCGCCGATGGACGTCGTTTCCACGGACCCGTCATCCTTGCCACAGGTCATTCAGCTCGAGACATCTATGAAATGCTTGCCGCAGATAAAATCGACATCGAGCCCAAGGGAATCGCCGTGGGCGTGCGCCTCGAACATCCCCAGTCGCTTATCGATTGCCAGCAATATCATTCGCCCGACGGACGAGGCAAGTATCTGCCTCCGGCGGAATACACCATGCTTACACGCGTTGACGGCCGGGCCGTATATTCGTTCTGCATGTGTCCCGGCGGCGTGATTGTCCCGGCTGCCACCGGTCCGGGCCAGCTGGTTGTCAACGGCATGTCATCCTCGAGCCGCGGCTCGCGCTGGGCCAACAGCGGCATGGTCGTCGAAGTGCTGCCCGAGGATCTGCCCGAATACGACAAATACGGACCGCTCAAGATGATGCATTACCAGCAGGACATCGAGGCTGAATTCTCGAAAGCGGCCCGCGGCGGTCAGAAAGCGCCCGCACAGCGGATGACCGACTTTGTGTCAGGAAAGGAGTCGCACGACCTGCCGCGTTCGTCGTATGCGCCCGGCGTGTTTCCGGGCCGCGTCGACCGCCTGCTGCCGCCGCCGGTCGCCGACCGGCTGGCGCGAGGATTCGCCGAATTCGGCCGCAAGGCCCGCGGATTCATGACCTCGGAGGCTGTGGTCATAGGACCCGAGACACGCACATCGTCACCCGTACGCATTCCGCGCGACAAGGTCACACGCGCCCACATCTCGGTCGAAGGTCTCTATCCCGTGGGAGAAGGCGCAGGCTATGCCGGCGGCATCGTTTCGGCCGCTATCGACGGCATCAACACCTCCCGCGCGCTCGCGGAAAAACTCCACACTCCGTCTTAAATCCAGTTCAGACGATCAGAATGCATCGGCCTCTCCGGGCGCGGCGGAAATGTCGGCGGAGCCTCCGCCGAAAGGATCGTCGCTGCCGGAGGGTGTAGCGACAGCACCTACGTTCTGCGAGCGGAATTCGCCGAAACCGTTGCCGGCAGGTATCTCGTCCCAGTTTTCGAAGCGCGCGAAACTCGAGCGGAAACGCATCTTCACGTCGTCGACCTTGCCGGAGCGGTGTTTGGCCACAATAAATTCGGCCAGACCGCGGATATCATTGCCCTGGGCGTCCTGTCCCGAACGGAGATAATACTCTGGGCGGTGGATGAAGCATACCATATCAGCATCCTGCTCTATCGCTCCCGATTCACGAAGGTCGGACAGCTGCGGACGCTTGCTTTCAGAACGCGACTCCACCGAACGGTTCAGCTGCGACAAAGCCACGATAGGGATGTTGAGTTCCTTGGCAAGCTGCTTGAGCGAACGCGAGATCATTGATACCTCCTGCTCGCGTGAGCCGTACTTCATGCCTGAGGCATTCATCAGCTGCAGGTAGTCGATAATGATGAACTTGATCTGCTTCTCACGTACCAGGCGGCGTGCTTTCGTCCTAAGTTCGAATACCGACAGCGAGGGAGTGTCGTCGATATACAGAGGCGCGCCGTACAGCGCATTGAGGCGCGACAATGTCTGCTGCCATTCGAGAGGCGAGAGCTGGCCCGACTTGATCTTTGCGCCGTCAAGCTCGCAGACATTCGAAATCAGACGGTTGACAAGCTGCAGATTGCTCATTTCAAGCGAGAATACTGCCACGGGAATATTATAGTTCACAGCCATGTTTTTGGCCATCGACAGCACGAAGGCCGTCTTGCCCATCGCCGGTCGGGCAGCGATGATGATGAGATCGGAATTCTGCCAGCCCGAAGTCAGCTGATCAAGCTCACGGAAACCGCTCTCTAAGCCCGACAGACCCGAGGCCCGGTTGGCCGAAGCCTCCATCTGCGCCACCGCCTGCATGATGACCGGGTCGATCTGCGTGACATCCTTCTTGACATTGCGCTGCGACAGCTCGAACAACTTGCCTTCGGTCGCCTGCATCACTTCCTCTATGTCGTTGCTTTCGTCGAATGCCTCGGTCTGGACCAGCGCGCCGAATGTGATCAGCTCGCGGGCCAGATATTTCTGCATCACGATGCGGGCATGATATTCAACGTGGGCTGCCGATCCGATATTCGTGGTCAGTCCGACAATGTATGCACGGCCCCCGGCTTCGTCAAGTGTCTCGTTCTTCTCAAGCTGGTTTATGACCGTGATGAAGTCAATGGGCTGCTGCGCGGCGCCCAGAGTCTGCACGGCCTCGTAGATCAGCCGATGCCGTGGATCGTAGAAACTTTCGGGCCGCAGAATATCGCATACGAGCGAATAGGCATCCTTGGCTATGAGTATCGCGCCAAGCACGGCGGCCTCGGTGGCCACATCGCTCGGCGGCTTGCGGCCTGCGAGATCTATCGGATCGGCCTGGCGCGGGCGAGGCCGGTTATTGAACTGTTTGGAATCCTGCATATCAGATGAGACGGAAATAATAGCCGACGGTTACTTCTATGGAAGTGCAGCGGGATGCACTGAAAGTATCGGCTTTCGATGACTTGAATATATTGCCGAGACCGAAATAATACCGCGCCTCAAGCGTGACCGACTGCCGGGGAGTAAGATAGAATTCACCACCGATACCCGCCGTGATACCATAGTCGAAACGGTTGGCGACATCCATTGTCAACTGCTCGGTCATGCGCTGACGTTCAGGCCAGTCCGTGACTGACCCGAGATCATTGTAATCGAAATTGGCTTTGGTCGACGACATCAGCTGGTAGCCGAATTCCGGACCGAGATTGATAAAGCACTTCGCACGTCGGCCGCCGAAGATGATCTGGGTCATTATCGGAAGGGTGATGTATGTGAGTGACCGGCTGTAGGCAAGAGGCGACTCCTGAAAATCTTCTTTCCATCCGCGTGTGCTCCAGCCCAGCTCGGCCACGAGCCCGAACAGCTTTTCTTCGGAATAGCGGCAAGTCACGGCACCGGTCGTCCCCATTATCCATTTCTGGGGCACCGATGGAGAGAAATCGACCCGGCCGAGTGACACACCGGCCTTACCTCCGATCCACAGATGCGACTTGTAGTGAGTCTGCGCTCCTGTCGGCATCGCCGCCACAAGGACAAGAGTCAGAAGACTAAAGAACCTGCACAGACACTTCATCGCCGGGAAGGAAAGTAATGATGTAGACTGCCGAATTGGCGGTTCCGTCGATCAGATGGTCACTTTCGGCATCGGTGAACATAAATGTGGACTGCAGCCCGCGGTACGGTTCGCTCCACTCTGCATCGAACATGCCTTTGTTGGCGCTGATGTTGGCCAGCACATAGCAGCCTGTATCATAGCCCAGCATGGCTTGCGAGGGAACCTGTTCGATCATCGGGGCGCCGTACGTGTCAGTGAACTTTTCGGCAAATATCCTGACTTTAGGATCATTTGCATCAGCATAGAACCGCGAGTATATCACCGCTCCGAGCTTATGCAGATTCTCCAGCGCGTCATTTCGGAAGATCGTCCAGTCGGGGTAGCCGAATACTGCGATCTGCGAGGGATCCGCCGAGTTTTCTTTCAGAGTGATCAGCGGACGCGCGAATTTATTGAACTCGGTAAGCGAACCCGAAGCCGGGATGAACACATACCTGCTCTCAGGCGACAGCCCTTCGAGATCCTGATCCGAAAGCATACCCTCGAACACCATGTCGACAGGCTCAACACCTATCTCGGCAAACTGCGACCGCAGATAGTCCGTGAACGGCAATTTCTCACTCTTACCGCCTTTCGAGATCAGGAATACAGGCGTATAGCCGTCGAAAGTCGACATCAGCGATTCCGCCGCATCGGCATACATTATGTTGTGAGGCACATTATACTGCATCACACGGCTGTCGGTCATATACGACGTGTCCTGCACGGCCATCAGATTGAGCAGGTAGGTATCAAGGCCGCTGTCCGCAGCACGGACTATGGCACTGAATGTGGCCGCATCGTCCGGCGACACGATCAGATCAAAACTTTCGCATTCCGGACGCGACAGCAGAGTTGGAACAGTGTCGGGACGCCCGGCGGTATCATATATATACAGATCCATCGGCCATGCCGATTCGCGCCGTTCGTCCAAAGCGAGCATGAAGCCTTTGACAAACTCGGTCGCCGAGCGGGCCGGCTTGGCATGCTGGTCGCCGTCAAGCATCAGAGGCAACATCAAGGCGACAGTCGCGCGCACAGTATCGGCCGACTCGTCGGAATCGACTGCGACCGACGGCCCCGGCACAGGCCGAAGCGCCCTCACGTCAGGATCTGTCACTGCCGGCCCGGCTTCTTCAAGCTCGCTGTCCTCAGCGGGTGTCTCCGCGGATACGGTCTGCACGTCGCCGGCATGCGTCACATATGCAACCGGGGCCGGCTCCTGCCGGTGAGTTTCCTGAATGTCACTTTTCTCTTCCGCATCATCAGATGCCGATGCCGACAGCCGGCTGTCGAGCCGCGCGCCGGCCGGAATCGTAATGATCTGCCCGGCCCTTATCCCCTGGTCGGCCTCCGGATTCAGGGCTATGACCGACTCGGTGCTGACACCGAACCGGTGGCAGATTCCGAAAAGCGTCTCTCCGCGCTCCACTTTGTATGCGAACGGACGGCTCGTGCGGCCCGGGGCATCTGGACGCTCATCTGATATATGCTTCGGCGTCTGCACATCCTTGAATTCATCGACGGGCAGATACAGCGTGGTTCCCTGCCTGAGTACATCGGCAGCAGATGTATTATACTTCACTATATCGTCGCGCGACACCCCTATGCGGCGGGCAACATCGAGAAGTGTGTCCCCGCGCCTTACGGCATAATAATAGTACTGCTTGCCGTTGATACTCTTGACCGGCAGGTCAAGTGCGAGCATCGCCGGACACGACATGGCGAATAAGGCCGCCGTGAATATGGATCTGAAAGTATGCTTCATGAATATTCATTATTATGGCGCAAAGTTAGTGAAAATTATAATATAACCGGCCTTTTGCCACATAGAAATTTACTTACACGGAGTCAATATGTTGTAGATAAATTTTCATAAGAACGGGATTTGTTGTAACTTTGCACGCTGAAACAATCCAATAGTGTATATGCAGAACATCAGAAACATCGCCATTATCGCACACGTCGACCATGGCAAGACAACACTGGTCGACAAGATGCTTCTCGCCGGACATCTGTTCCGCGACAACCAGAATGCGGGCGAATTAATTCTCGATAACAACGACCTTGAGCGGGAACGTGGCATCACAATCCTGTCCAAGAATGTCTCTATCAACTATAAAGGCACGAAAATCAACATCATAGACACCCCCGGACACGCCGACTTCGGCGGCGAGGTCGAGCGTGTGCTCAATATGGCCGACGGCTGTCTGCTGCTTGTCGATGCTTTCGAAGGCCCCATGCCTCAGACACGTTTTGTCCTTCAGAAAGCCATCCAGATCGGCCTCAAGCCAGTGGTGGTAATCAATAAGGTCGACAAGCCCAACTGCCGTCCGTCAGAAGTCCAGGACATGGTTTTCGACCTGATGTTCAGCCTTAACGCCACTGAGGATCAGCTTGACTTCCCGACAATCTTCGGCTCCGCCAAGAACGGCTGGATGAGCACCGATTGGGAGAACCCGACCGACAACATCATACCGCTCCTCGACGCCATCATCGAAAACATACCCGCCCCCGTGACCTATGAGGGCGATGCACAGATGCTGATAACATCGCTCGATTATTCAAGCTACGTAGGCCGTATCGCCGTAGGCCGCGTTCACCGCGGAACGCTGCGCGAAGGCCAGGAAATCGCGCTCTGCCGCAAGGACGGCTCCGTGGTAAAACAGAAAATCAAGGAGCTGCACACATTCGAGGGCATGGGACGCAAGCGCGTCTCCGAAGTGTCCAGCGGCGACATATGCGCGCTCATCGGCATCGAAGGCTTCGAGATCGGTGACACAGTCGCCGCCGTCGAGAATCCGGAGCCTCTGCCGCGCATTGCCATCGATGAGCCCACCATGTCGATGACCTTCACCATCAACGACTCCCCATTCTTCGGCCGCGACGGCAAGTATGTGACTTCACGCCACATCGGCGACCGCCTCACCAAGGAACTCGACCGCAACCTCGCTCTGCGCGTGCACAAGGATCCGGCACGCGACGTCTGGACCGTATTCGGCCGCGGCGTGCTTCACCTGTCAGTGCTGATCGAGACCATGCGGCGCGAAGGTTATGAGCTTCAGGTAGGCCAGCCTCAAGTCATCATCAAGGAAATCGACGGACGCAAATGCGAACCGGTGGAACTCCTCACCATCAACGTCACCGAGGAATACTCCTCGAAAATCATCGACATGGTCACCCGCCGCAAGGGCGAGATGCTCTCCATGGCATCACAGGGCGACCGCGTGCACATGGAGTTCCAGATTCCGTCCCGCGGCATAATCGGCCTTCGCAACAATGTGCTCACCGCTTCTGCCGGAGAGGCCATCATGGCCCACCGCTTCCTCGAATACCAGCCATGGAAGGGCGACATCGAACGGCGTGTCAACGGCTCGCTGATCGCTCTCGAGGCAGGCACCGCCTACGCCTATGCCATTGACAAGCTCCAGGACCGCGGCCGTTTCTTCATCTTCCCGCAGGAAGAGGTATATGCCGGCCAGGTAGTCGGCGAGAACGCCAAGGACAACGACATCGTGGTGAACGTGACAAAATCAAAGAAACTGACCAACATGCGCGCTTCCGGCGCCGACGACAAGGCCCGCATCGTTCCTCCGGTCGTATTCTCGCTCGAGGAGGCCCTCGAATATATCAAGGAAGACGAATATGTGGAGGTGACACCTCATCACATCCGCCTGCGCAAGATCATCCTCGACGAACTCGAGCGCAAGCGCGCCAACCGCAATTCCGACTAACCCGCCAGATACCGCACCGACATGTTCAGTCTCAATATACGCGGACAGCTCCGCACTTACGACCGGCCGGCAGTGATGGGCATCATCAATGCCACTCCGGACTCGTTCTTTGCCGGTTCACGCGCCGCTACAGCTGCGGAAGCAGCCGCGAAAGCCGCGGCCATGATAGCCGATGGAGCCGATTTCATCGATGTCGGCGCATGCTCTACCCGGCCCGGCTCCGCAGCGCCATCCCCCGAGGAAGAGTTCGACCGCCTCGCCGCCGTCATGCCGACCGTAAAGGCCGTCTGCGGCGACCGCGTCGCCGTGTCGGTCGACACCTACAGGGCTGAAGTTGCCCGCCGGGCGGTTACCGAACTGGGAGCAGACATAGTCAACGACATATCCGGCGGCACGCTCGACGAGGCCATGTTCGACACCATAGCCGAACTGCAGGTCCCCTACATACTTCAACACATGCGCGGCAAGCCTGAGGACATGCAGGAGTATGCTGAGTACACCGACGTAGCCGCCGAAGTACTCTCGGAAATAGGCGAACGCGTCGGTCAACTCTCGCTGATGGGTGTCAACGACATCATCATTGATCCGGGATTCGGTTTCGCTAAAAATATGGAACAGAACTACGAGCTGCTGGCCCGCCTCGACCTGCTGAAGCTGCTGCACCGGCCGATACTCGTAGGTCTTTCCCGTAAATCCATGGCCACGGGGCTGCTCGGAATCAGCGCAGACGAAGCGCTGGAGGCCACCACCGCACTCAACACACTGGCGCTTGACCGCTCGGCCGACATCCTGCGCGTACACGACGTAAAGGCGGCCGTACAATGCGTAAAAATCCGCCAGGCCGTGGCACGCTACGCCTGCAAAAACAAGTTATAACCCATCTGACAGACCGATCCGACCATGCCGACCCTGGGAATCAAAGACATACTCGACATAGTACTTGTAGCTCTGCTGCTCTACTATATCTACCGGCTGATGAAAGAGTCCGGCACGCTCAACATATTCTACGGCGTGATGGCTTTCATCGTCGTATGGGCTTTGGCCTCCGAAATTTTCGCCATGCGCCTGATCGGCACTATTCTCGACAAGTTCATGAGCATCGGACTGCTGATTCTCGTGATCCTGTTCCAGGACCAGATCAAGCGGTTTCTCGTCGAACTGGGTTCCCACAGGCGTTGGCGCTTCCTTGCCAAGCTTTTCCATCACCATCGCGACGATGAAGACAACAAACAGACGGCCTGGGTCATGCCGGTCGTTTATGCCTGCATGAACATGTCCAAGTCCAAGACCGGCGCGCTCATCGTCATCGAACAGACAATGCCCCTCGACAACTACGCCAAGACCGGCGACATGATCGACGCCAACGTCAACACGCGCCTGATCGAGAACATTTTCTTCAAAAACTCTCCGCTCCACGACGGAGCCTTGATAATAGCCAAGGGACGGCTCGAGGCCGCCGGCTGCATCCTGCCCGTGAGCCACGACAGCGATGTGCCCCGCTACATGGGTCTGCGCCACCGCTCGGCCCTCGGTATCGCACAGGCCACCGACGCCATAGCCGTGATCGTGTCCGAAGAGACCGGCAACATATCTATCGCCCACCGCGGCAAGCTCGCTCCACGACTGTCGTCGACCGAGCTCGAGCACCGTCTGAGCGCCATCGCGATGGCTCCGAAACTATCGGCTCCGTTCCTATCAAAACAATGATCTAAAAAATCAGACTGTACCACAATGAAGAATATACGTAACTTCTGCATCATAGCCCACATCGACCACGGCAAGTCGACTCTCGCCGACCGTCTGCTCGAACACACAGGCACCGTAGCCGCCAAGGATATGGAAGCCCAGGTGCTCGACGATATGGACCTCGAGCGCGAACGCGGCATCACCATAAAAAGCCACGCCATACAGATGGAATACGAGCTCGACGGCGAGAAATACGTTCTCAACCTGATCGACACTCCCGGACACGTCGACTTCTCCTACGAAGTGTCCCGCTCGATAGCCGCATGCGAAGGCGCGCTCCTTGTGGTGGATGCATCCCAGGGCATCCAGGCCCAGACGATCTCTAATCTCTACATGGCCATCGACAACAATCTCGAGATTATACCTGTGCTCAATAAATGCGACCTTGACTCCGCCAATCCCGAGGAAGTCTCGGACCAGATTGTCGAGCTGCTCGGCTGCGACCACGACGACATCATCCGCGCCAGCGGAAAGACCGGAATGGGCGTTCCCGAGATTCTCAAGGCCATAATCGAGCGTGTGCCCGCGCCGACCGGCGATCCCGAAGCGCCGCTCCAGGCCCTGATCTTCGACTCCGTGTTCAATCCGTTCCGCGGCATCATCGCTTACTTCAAAATCGAAAACGGCACAATCCGCACCGACGACTTCGTCAAGTTCGTTGCCACGGGCAAGGAATACCATGCCGACGAGATCGGCGTGCTCAAGCTCGACCTCTCGCCGCGCAAGGAACTGTCGGCCGGCAATGTCGGCTACATAATCTCCGGTATAAAAAGCTCGCGCGAAGTAAAGGTCGGCGACACCATCACCCACGTCGGACGCCCGTGCGAGAAAGCCATCGTAGGCTTCCAGGAAGTGAAGCCGATGGTCTTCGCGGGTGTCTACCCCATAGAGACCGAAGATTTCGAAAACCTGCGTGCATCGCTTGAAAAGCTACAGCTCAACGACGCATCTCTGACGTTCATGCCCGAATCGTCGGCCGCCCTCGGGTTCGGATTCCGTTGCGGTTTTCTCGGTCTGCTCCATATGGAGATCATTCAGGAGCGTCTGGGCCGCGAATTCGACATGGACGTGATCACCACGGTACCCAACGTATCATACAAGGTCTATGACAAGAAAGGCAACATGACCGAGGTACACAACCCCTCCGGCCTGCCCGACGTCACCCTGATCGACAAAATCGAAGAACCCTATATCCGCGCTTCCGTGATCACCACTCCGGAATATATCGGCCCGATCATGACCCTGTGTCTGAGCAAGCGCGGCGAACTGGTCCGTCAGGACTACATATCCGGCGGCCACCGGATGGAGCTCACGTTCGACATGCCTTTGGGCGAGATCGTCATCGACTTTTACGACAAGCTCAAGAGTATCTCAAAGGGATACGCCTCCTTCGACTATCATCTGCATGGATTCCGCGAGTCGAAACTGGTGAAGCTCGACATTCTGCTCAACGGCGAGAGCGTCGACGCGCTGTCTACGCTGACCCATGCCGACAATGCGCTCACATTCGGACGCCGCATGTGCGAGAAGCTCAAGGAACTCATTCCCCGCCAGCAGTTCGACATTGCCGTCCAGGCCGCTATAGGAGCTAAAATCATTGCCCGCGAGACTATCAAGGCCGTCCGCAAGGATGTGACCGCAAAGTGCTATGGCGGCGACATCTCGCGTAAGCGCAAGCTGCTCGAAAAGCAGAAGAAAGGCAAGAAGCGCATGAAACAGATCGGCTCGGTGGAAGTGCCCCAGAAGGCATTCCTTGCCGTACTCAAGCTTGACTGACCCCATCAGCCGCAGCCGGCACAGACTGCGGCCGTTTTTTGAACTCATAAATCATTTTAGTTGTTAATCTTAGTGATCAGAAGTTTACACTGACTTCTGACGATAATCTTCGCTTACTTTACATAACTCAACAACATTATGCGGCTTTGGCCGCAGAGGACCAACAACTATGGAATCATCACACGACAAGGGAATCCAACCATCCGCATCACAGTTGCCCGACGGCGGATTTCCCAACATCTATTATGCGGCGAAGCAGATGCTGCGGCGCTATGCGTCGGGCGGCAACATTCTGATAGCAGCCACGGTGCTCGCACTTATTGTAGCCAACATTCCGGCCATCAACGGCTATTACTTCGAATTCTGGGAACAGGAAGTCCGGCTCCAGATCGGTGACTTCAACATTTTCAGCCATTCCGGCGAGCCGATGAATCTTTTAGGATTCATCAACGACGCACTCATGGCAATCTTCTTCTTCAGCATAGGCCTCGAGATCAAACGCGAGATACTCGTCGGCGAGCTGTCATCATTCCGCCAGGCACTCCTCCCGATCATGGGTGCCATCGGCGGCATGATCGCCCCCGTGCTGATCTTCTGGCTGATGAGCCGCGGCACTGACTACAGCGGCGGCGCGGCCATACCGATGGCCACCGACATCGCGTTCTCGCTTGGCGTGCTGGCCATGCTGGGCAAGCGCGTCCCACTGTCGCTCAAAATATTCCTTACGACCCTGGCCGTCGTCGACGATATCGGCGGTATCATTGTGATAGCCGTCTTCTATTCGACGCATATCGAACTGAGCCTGCTGCTCATTGCGCTGATAATTCTCGGAGTGCTGGCCCTCGGCGGCGTGATGATGATTCAGAGCAAGATGTTCTACTTCATACTCGGAGGCGTGGTATGGTTCCTGTTCCTCAACTCGGGTATCCATCCCACCATCGCCGGTGTGCTCGTAGCATTCTGCGTGCCGGCCAAGCCTGTGTTCGAGCCCCGCAAGTACATTAAAAAGATCCGTAAGGCAATGAGCAACTTCAAGGCCGAAGCCGAAGAGGACGACACTCTCGCCGAACGCACCATCCTGTCGAAAGAACAGCTCAACTGGCTCAAGGAGGTCGAATCGGCATCGGACAAGGTGATTTCACCTCTTCAGGACCTCGAGGACACGCTGCACCCGGTCGTCAACTATTTCATCATCCCGCTGTTCGCCTTCGCCAACGCCGGTATCTTCCTGCTCAATCTCGACCCGGCATCAGCGGTCGAAGGCATTTCGCTGGCAATCATTCTCGGCCTTGTCATCGGCAAATTCACCGGTATCTTCCTCTTCTCCTGGCTCACCATCATGCTCCGCCTCGCGCCCAGACCGGCACACTCCAACTGGTCCATGCTTGCGTCTATATCAATGCTCGGAGGCATCGGATTCACAGTCTCGCTGTTCATCGCCACACTGTCGTTTGCATCCGGCAGCCCGCATCACATCGACCTGCTCAACCATGCCAAGCTGGGCATCGTCATCGGCTCGCTCGTTTCCGGCATAATCGGCTTCATATGGCTGCATTTCACCCTGCCGAAGACCGCATCGCCCGATGCTGTCGAAGACTGAGATCCGACACGACATCATAATACAAAAAAAATTCTCCCGGCCCATTCACACACGCGACGGCCGGGAGAATTTTTTATCTCGTCGGAAAAGCCGGATCAGGCGTCGACTGCCTCGCTCTCCGCTTCTTCCGCTTCTACGTTCTTTTTCACATTGGGAGCTTCAAGCCCGTAGCCACGCTTCGAATTCAGATACTTCAGCCATACGCCGAAACAGATAGCCAGCACGCCGAACGAAGCAAAGATGATCATCGGCACACGATAGCCGCCCGTAGCGTCGAGCGTCTCGCCGATCAGCAGCGGCACAAGGCACAGGCCTATATTCTGAATCCAGAATATAAGACAGTAGGCCGAACCGAGGATATTGGCGTCGATAATCTTGGGCACGGAAGGCCACAGCGCGGCCGGAACCAGCGAGAACGAAACTCCAAGTATCAGAATCAGCGTCACAGCCAGCCATACATGCGGCACGGCCGGCAACAGGAAGGCAAAGCCCAGATGACACATTGTCATGATCACCGCACCTATTATCAGCATCGTGGCGCCACGTCCCTTGTAATCGAGGAAAGCCCCGAGGAAAGGTGTCAGCACCATCGCCAGGATCGGGAAGACACTGAACAGCCGTGCAGCCGCCTCGGCATCAATGCCGAGAGTCTCCTGGATGTAATTCGGCGCAAAACGCTGGAACGGGAAGATACCGCTGTAATACAGCACACACAGCATCGCTACCAGCCAGAACATCTGGCTGCGCAGAATCTTGCCGAGATCGGAGATGTGGAATTCCTCGTCCTCGCCGTCGGTCGTGTCGGCATTGTCGCCGGCCGCAGCCAGCTCGCGGTCGAGCTTCATATCCATGAAAGTAAATATTATATAGCAGATCAGACCTATGAGAAGCAATACCGTGCAGAAAGCCACAGGTGCCAGAATCGAATGATCGAACTTGTTGGCGAGAAGCGGCGATGTCCACATCACGGCGAATACGCCAAGACGCGCGATTGACATCTCGACGCCCATGGCCAGTGCCATCTCCTTACCCTTGAACCATTTGGCTATCGCTTTCGACACCGTAGTACCGGCCATTTCGCAGCCGCAGCCGAATATCATGAAGCCGAGCGAAGCCATTTTGGCGCTTCCGGGGAACGATACCCACCAGCTGTCGAGCCAGCCGCACAGTGCCGTGCCCTGGAACCATTCGCTGATACCCACAAGCTTGATTCCGGCACCTATCACCATCATTGATGCCGACAGTACACCTGTGAAACGGATTCCCATCTTGTCGAGGATGATTCCGGCGAATATCAGGAAAAAGAAAAACACATTCAGAAAATATTCCGAGGCGGCATACGTGCCGAAAGTGGCACTGTCCCAATGTAAATTCGTCTCCAGCAGGGACTTCAGCGGCGACATTACATCTACAAACATGTAGGCGAAGAACATCATCGAGGCCACCAGTATCAGAGCCGTCCATCTCGCCCATGCATGATCGTTCAGCAGCTGTTTCACTTGTTTTGTCATAGCAATGGATAATTGTTGATAATGATTAGTTTCCGCAAAGGTAATGATTTTTTGCCATATGACAAGCCGGCCCGGGCGCGAATGGGCAAAATATCCTACAAAAACGGACATTATGAATTTTATTTGCTTGTTAACATATTTATGCTTAAATTTGCAGCCGAATTATGTAATGACCATTCAATCATATATTGAACAATGAAAATATTCTACAGGGCACTCCTCGGCATCGGCATTCTGACTCTTGCAGGTTGCAGTGCATCAAAAAAGGTTCCTTATATTGTGGATGCCGAAGCCATCCCGGCAGAAGTATTATCGGAGAGCACTCACGTCAATGATCCGACGCTCGCTCCGGGCGACCTGCTAAATATTGAAGTCACGTCGACCGACATGCAGGCCGTGATTCCTTTCAACAAAGGCATGTACATCACTGAGTCCGGAATCATCGGCCGCGCTTCGACATCGACCAACAATTACTCGCAGAACCTCGACGTCTCCACCGACTACTATCTTATCAACCAGGACGGCACCATCGACTTTCCTATCGTAGGCGTACTCCAGGCTGCCGGCAAGACCAAGCTCGAGCTCGCGCAGGAAATCACCGATGCCATATATCCCCAATATATCAAGGAGAAACCGAAAGTTGAAATCCGTCTGATGAACTTCCGCGTCGTCGTGACAGGTGCTGTGAAAACCCCCGGCATATATCAGAGCCACAACGAGCGCATGAACTTCTTCGAAGCCATTGCTCTTGCCGGCGACCTTGACATCAAGGGCGACCGCGAGAACATTCTGCTCTACCGCACCAACAGCGACGGAACGCGTGAAGTTCACAAAATCGACATTCACGACCGCAACTTCCTGCTCTCTCCCTATTTCGGACTGCAGCAGAACGATATCATATATGTCGCTCCCAACAAATCCATGGCGGCCAACGCATGGCAGCTGAATCCCGGTGTCTCGGCCACAATTACTTTCGTTGGCGGCATATCGTCACTCGCATCGCTTGTTATCGGTATCATCAATCTTACCCAGAACTAAACACATGTCTGAAGAACTGAAATCAAGAGTCGGAGAGAACAAAGGCCCCATCGAAGAGGTGATGGACACCACGGGCCTGTTGCTCGATTATCTGGCAAACTGGAAATGGTTTGTGCTCAGCGTCGTGCTGTGCGTCATCGGCGCCTACTTCTATATCGCCACGATCGTACCCACATATCAGGTCAACGCGTCGATCTACCTCAACAGCGAGAATACCCAGTCAAAAGAAGCTTTCGCCCTCAATCCGGAGAACCCGCTTCTGAACAAGAAGAATTTTATCGACGAGACTGAGCTCGAGATCCTCAAATCACGCAACAACGTAATCAGCATCGTCGACTCGCTGCAGATGGCCTACTCATACTGGCGTGTCGGAAACCTGCGCGACATCCCCATGTACAATGACCGCGCAATCGACGCAAAAATGGATTCGATCGCCCTCGATGATCTCATCGACCCGATCACCATCACGGTATCTAACTCTTCGGAAGAAGGTAAGTACAACCTCAAGGCCAGCACCGTTTTCAACGAGATTGAGGAAGAAAAGGAATTCGATGCTGTCAGCCTCCCCTACACGATCGATCTGACATGCGGCTCCGTTACTGTCTCACGTGTCGAGCAGGTTCCCGAGCTTGAGGGCACACAGAAAGTTATCGTGCGCAATCCCCGTTCCGTGGCCAAGACTCTTTCAAGCGCCCTCAACATTGAATTCGCCGAAAAAGCGCCCACCATCGTGCGCATCAGCTACAACACGCCTATTCCTCGCGAGGGTATCGACGTGATCAACACGCTTGTCGATTTCTACAACCGTCAGATCATCGCCGACAAGAACCGCTCCGCACTCCAGACCGAAGCGTTCATTCTTGACCGTCTGGTTATGATCAACGACGAACTCCGCGACGTCGAACAGCGCCTTCAGGATTACCGCCAGGCACACAACATCTCGGATCTACAGCAGCAGGTTTCGACCAATCTCGCCACTACAAAGACCACACAGACCCAGCTTGCCGAAATCGAAGCCGAAGCCACGATCATCAACGACATCGAAAACACTATCCGCAAGGCCAACAATTACGATCCTCTGCCTGCCGTGACAACTAACACCACACTCAACCAGGTGATCGTGAAATACAATCAGAAGATCAGCCGCCTGACCCGAATGCTCGAGACATCGACGCCCGACAACCCTCTGGTTCGTACACTCCAGGAGGAACTCACGCGCGACAAGGCCGATATTCTGCAGAGTGTAGCATCAGTGAAGCGCGGTATACAGGCCCGCCGCAGCAACGTGGCAGCCATCGAAGGCCAGAGCCAGAGCCAGCTCTCGGCTCTCCCCCCGGTCGACAAGGGCCTGCAGGAAATCTTCCGCGAACAGCAGGTAAAGGTCAATATCTACACATTCCTCCTTCAGAAGCGCGAGGAAATCGCCCTCCAGAAGACGCTTGCAACTCCTACCGCCCGTCTGATCGACGATCCGAGCTCTACCGGCCCCGTAAGTCCGCGCCGTGTTGTCATCTACTTCCTTGCACTGATTCTCGGTCTCGCCATTCCGGCCGCAATCATCTTCCTGAAGCGCTTCTTCTTCCCCATCTATAAGGATCAGGAAGAACTGCAGCGACTTACCAACGTACCTATCATCGGCGAAATCTCGTCTGACACTTCCAAGGACGACAATCCTATCGTCGTAGGGCCGAACGTCTCGACCCCGATCGCCGAGCTCTTCCGCCTGCTGCGCAACAATATCGGATTCACCAAGAACGGAGCCAACAAGAAAGTGATCCTTGTGACCTCATCGATCTCAGG
The DNA here is from genome assembly GCA_902470475.1 of uncultured Porphyromonadaceae bacterium. Classification (GTDB taxonomy): domain Bacteria; phylum Bacteroidota; class Bacteroidia; order Bacteroidales; family Muribaculaceae; genus CAG-873. The sequence continues at coordinate 79,626 of CABRGT010000002.1, forward strand.
CGAAGGCAAGACATTCATTGCCACCAATCTTGCACTCACATACGCACTCACCGGCAAGAAAGTGGTAGTGGTAGGCATGGACATCCGTCGCCCCGTGCTCGCGCACAAGTTCGGACTCAACAACCAGCAGGGCGTCACGACATTCCTTTCCGGACAGGTAGCCGACATAAACACGCTGCTTCACAAGAGTAAGCTCAGCGACAATCTTTACATCCTTCCCGCCGGCCCCGTTCCCCCGAATCCCAACGAGTTGCTTCTCAGCGACAACATGGCGCGGATGATGTCGCAGCTGCGCGATGACTTCGATTACGTGATCCTGGATACCGCCCCCATAGGCGTGATCTCCGACTCGTTCCTTATCATCCCCTACTCCGACATCCAGCTTTATGTCACACGCGCCTCGTACTCGACCAAGAGCTGCCTGAAAGTCCTCCACCAGGCCATACGCGACAACCGCCTGAACGATCCTTATATTGTGCTCAACGGCGTCGACATGACCTCCGGCTCGTACTCCTACCGCAAATACGGACATTACTACCGCGGTGCGAATTCCACCTACGGCTACGGCTATTCAAGCTCAAGCAAAGACAAAGCCTGAGACATAGTAGGCATAACCATCTATACGCGGTGCCTTGCGAACAAACGCAAGGCACCGCTTGTTTTTAATTCATTAAAACTAAAAAATCACAATTATGAAAAAGTATCTGGCCGAAGGAATCGGCACCATGTTTCTCGTGATTCTGGCATGCGGCAGCGCCGTCCTCGCAGGCCCGTCGATCGGCGGCCTCGGCATAGGTCTTTGCTTCGGCCTTGTGCTTCTATGCCTCTGTTACTGCATAGGTGGCATCTCAGGATGCCACGTCAATCCGGCGGTATCGTTCGCAATGTTCCTTTCCGGCCGGATGAAAGGGTCGGAATGCGTCGGCTATATCATATCACAGTTTATCGGCGCCACCATCGGCGCGGGATTCCTGTACTGTCTCACCGAAATGGGTATCGGATACCATTACGGAGGCACCACCGAGGCATCCCATAGCTTCCTGGCCACCAACGTGCTTCAGCCCGGGGCCACACCCATGATGGCCCTGCTCACCGAGGGCCTTCTGACCTTCTTCTTCGTACTTGTAGTGCTCGGCGCTACTGATTCGCGCGTGTCATTCACCAAGTTCGGTGGCATCGCCATCGGTCTCGCACTCGGCCTTGTCAACATCGTCGGAATTCCCGTCGACAACTGTTCGGTAAACCCGGCCCGTTCGTTCGGTCCGGCCGTATTCGACCCGACGGCCTGGGGCGATTTCTGGATCATGCTCGTAGGCCCGGCCGTTGGCGCAGTCATCGCCGTACTGGCATGGAAAGCGATATCAGCCTCCAAAGCACCGGTTGAATAATCCGATGCCGTTATAATACCGTCGGGCTGCCGGGCATTCCGGCAGCCCGGCTTTTATTCAAATTCCAGAATTCCGAGATTCACTGCAATCCCGAGCATTTCAGCCAGAATCCGTTTGAGATCCGTTGCCGGAGTCGCCTCACCGTCGATCAATGGCTCGGACTGCACGTCGCAGATCTGCGATATCTGCTCCAATAGCGGATCTGATGCGCCGCCATACGAATTCATCAGAAATCCTGTCATGGAAAGCAGCATCTTACCCGATTCGTGTGTCTGATCGTTGATGGGAAGAGTATCGAGTGCCGACATCTCCGCAATCAGCATCGTCTTAAGCAGTGCGACGAGTGCGCCACGGCATTCCGCTCGCTCCGTCACGCGGCATATATCGGCCGTGCAGACCGACAGCAACGCGCACGAAAGCGCTTGCACCGGTGCCGAGGCCATCAGCAGGCAGCGGACATGCGTGTCGGCAGCCACAAGAAACTGTTTGACATCCGCATCCGGCTGCTTCGCCGGAATCTCAGCCGACAGCCGCTTCAAAGCCGCATCGGCTGTGGCCAGCGCCTCGGCCGACAGGCGCAGTGCCGATTCCAGATCTCCGGCCGCCAGACTCGCGACCGTGTCATCAAGCAAGGTTCTGATCTTATCTTCCATAGCGGCGTCAAAGTTACAAATAATCCGCCAAAAGAAAAAATACACCCCCCGGCAATGGCCGTGCGCGAATAAATTGCTAACTTTGCACTGATGTTAGGAATAAAGCGACTCGACACATTCATGCTTCAGCGTTTTCTGCCGCTGCTGGTGATGACGTTCTTTATCTGCCTGTTCATCGTGCTGATGCAATTTCTGTTCCGCATGATCGATGACCTGGTGGGCAAAGGGCTCAGTTTCGATATTCTGAGCGAACTGTTCTTCTATGCGGCCCTCACGATGGTACCCACAGCGCTACCGCTGGCCGTGCTGCTGGCATCGCTGATGGTGTTCGGCAACCTGGGCGAGAAACTTGAGCTGACGGCTATGAAAGCCGCCGGCATCTCACTGTTCCGCATCATGAGGCCCCTCATCGTGCTTATGGCATTCATTGCTGTCGGCGCTTTCTTTTTCCAGAACAATGTGCTCCCGCTGGCCCAGTCCAGGATGTGGACCCTCATGTTCTCCGTGCGCCAAAAGACCCCCGAAGTCGAGATTCCCGAGAAATCGTTCTACGACGATATCCCCAATATGAACCTCTACGTCGACCATAAGAATCCCGAGACAGGCATGCTCTACGGCATGATACTCTATGACCTCACGCGCGGCAATGAAAACGCACGCGTCATTCTTGCCGATTCCGGTAAATTCAGTTTCACCGAGGACAAGACACGCCTGTTCCTGCAACTGCATCACGGCGAGATGTTCGAGAATCTTAACGACAATTCGCTCGGCTCGGGAACTACCGGCTACATGCCATTCCGGCGCGAAGGATTCAGCGACAAACAGATCTATTTCCCCTTCGACGCCAACTTCAACCGCATGGACGAAAGCGGCATCCGCTCGCAGTATGTAGGCCAGAACATCACCCAGCTCCGCCATTCGATCGACTCCATCAGCCGCAAAGTCGACTCCATCGGCACCGTCTACAGCAACGACCTCCTCACGACGCCTTACGTAGGCACCGTCACCCACCGCATGACATACGACTCCGTTGGCAAAGCCTCCATAGAACCTGTCACGGTCGACAGCGGTGTGCGCAAGACCGTGGCCTCAATGGGCGCGGTCGACCTTGACTCCGTATTCAACGCACCGACAGCCGCCTACGCCAAGACCTACCTCAGCCAGGCGCTGTCCGACGCCCGGCGATCGCGCCAGGAATTCGAATACCGCGCGCTCACTCTTACCGAGCAGGCCAAGCTGATGCGCCGCCACGACATCGAGATGCAGCGCAAGTTCACCCTGTCGTTTGCCGTACTGGTATTCTTTTTCATCGGCGCCCCCCTCGGAGCCATCATCAAGAAAGGTGGCCTCGGCACCCCGCTCGTGATCTCAGTCTTCCTCTTCATCATTTACTATATCTTCGACAACATGGGCTACAAGATGGCACGCGACGGGCGTCTCGACGTGTGGGAAGGCATGTGGCTCAGTACCGCCGTACTGCTGCCGCTCGGCATATTCTTCACCTCCAAGGCCATCGACGACTCCGCCGTATTCAACGCCGACGCCTACCGGCTCTTCTTCAACCGTCTCATCGGCCGACAGCCTAAGCGCTCGCTCGAGATGAAGGAAATCGTGATGAACGAGGTCGACCCACATACCGCCCTGCAGATGCTCACGGAATTCATGACCGGCGTCGACGCCGCCATCGCATCCACAAAACGCCACGCGCTGCTGTCGCGTTTCATCAAGCTGCGTCCCGTAAAGCTACTGCACGAGCCGCTCAATGTCATTGTGGAATATCTGTCCAATTCGACCGACGCGCACGTCATAAGTCTCCTCAACCGATACCCCTTCGAACCGACCCGGCGCACACTCGGCTCCATAGCCGAGACAACCGGCCGCCTCATTGCGTTGTTTACAAAAGAAACCGAACAAGAAAACACTACCGAATAAAGATATGGAAGAAAAGATACAGCTCGACAAGATCGAGGACGCCATTCACGACTTTAAGGAAGGCAAAATGGTCATTGTGGTCGATGACGAGGACCGCGAGAACGAAGGCGACCTCATTGTCGCCGCCGAGAAGATCACACCCGAACAGGTGAACTTCATGCTCAAGAATGCACGCGGCGTCCTCTGCGCTCCTATCACTGTCGACCGCTGCGAGGAACTCGGCCTGCCGCACCAGGTCGACAACAATACTTCGGTACTCGGCACACCATTCACCGTGACCGTCGACAAACTCGAAGGCTGCTCCACCGGCGTCAGCATCCACGACCGCTGCGCCACAATCCGCGCCCTGGCCGATCCCGCCAGCACCGCCGCCACTTTCGGCCGTCCCGGCCATATCAACCCCCTCTACGCTCAGCCGCAGGGTGTGCTCAAGCGCTCGGGACACACCGAGGCCGCTGTCGATCTCGCACGCCTCGCCGGCCTCGCCCCGGCTGCCGCTCTTATGGAAATCATGAGCGACGACGGCAGCATGGCACGCCTCCCCGAACTGAAAGAGCGCTCCCGCGAATGGGGCCTCAGACTCATCTCCATCCGCGACCTGATAGCATACCGCCTCCGCAACGAGCAACTCGTCGAGATGGGCGTCGAAGTCGACATGCCCACCGCCTACGGCCACTTCCGCCTTATCCCCTTCCGTCAGAAGGACAACGGACTTGAACACATCGCCATCATCAAGGGCGATGTCAGCGGCGGCGACCCCGTGCTGGTGCGCGTACACTCATCATGCGCCACCGGCGACATTTTCGCCTCAAAGCGCTGCGACTGCGGCGAACAGCTCCACCGTGCCATGGAGATGATCGAAAAGGAAGGCCGCGGAGCCATCGTCTACCTCAATCAGGAAGGTCGTGGCATCGGCCTTATGGATAAAATCAAGGCCTACAAGCTGCAGGAAGAAGGCCTCGATACCGTCGAAGCCAACCTCCACCTGGGGCATGCGGCCGACGAGCGCGATTACGGCGTGGGCGCACAGATTCTGAATCTGCTCGGCATCAAAAAAATGCGCCTCATGACAAACAATCCCGTCAAACGCCGTGGACTTGAAGGATTCGGCCTCGAAGTCATCGAGAACGTACCTATCGAAGTCACTCCCAACGAATACAACCGCCGCTACATGTCCACAAAGAAGACCCGAATGGGGCACGACCTCTCCGAAGTCTGATCCGCGACGTAAGAATCTGTTAAAAAGCGTTTTCAACGCAACATCCGCCGACAATACACGTTATTCTTAAGAATTTTATTCTTGAGAGGATACATAATTCGATATTTTTTTGTAACTTTGCACGAATTAGCATCTATTCGGTATTTTAAAGATGAGACAACTAAAAATTACAAAATCAATCACCAACCGCGAAAGCGCGTCACTTGACAAATACCTTCAGGAAATCGGCCGCGAGGAACTGATCTCCGTCGACGAGGAAGTTGAGCTCGCACAGCGCATCAAGCAAGGTGATCAGGCGGCACTCGACAAACTTACGCGTTCCAATCTTCGATTTGTAGTTTCCGTAGCCAAGCAGTACCAGAATCAGGGCCTGTCGCTACCCGACCTTATCAACGAAGGCAATGTTGGCCTCATAAAGGCAGCCAGAAAGTTTGACGAAACCCGCGGATTTAAGTTCATCTCTTACGCCGTTTGGTGGATTCGCCAGTCTATCCTTCAGGCTCTCGCCGAGCAATCGCGCATCGTTCGTCTGCCGCTCAACCAGGTCGGATCGCTCAACAAGATCAGCAAGGCCCTCTCGAAATTCGAGCAGGAGAACGAGCGCCGTCCTTCACCCGAGGAACTTGCCGAAAGCCTCGACGTTCCTGTTGAAAAAATCGCCGACACGCTTAAGGTGTCGGGCCGACACATCTCGGTCGACGCTCCTTTCGTCGAGGGCGAGGACAACAGCCTGCTCGACGTCCTTACCAACGAGGACTCACCAATGGCCGACGCCACCCTCAACCAGGAGTCGCTCTCCAACGAAGTGGACCGCGCCCTGCGTCAGCTCCACGAGCGCGAGCGCGAGATCCTCAAGATGTTCTTCGGCATAGGTTGCCAGGAGATGACACTTGAGGAGATCGGCGCCAAGTTCGAGCTCACACGCGAGCGCGTACGCCAGATCAAGGAAAAGGCAATCCGCCGCCTCAAAGGCCAGAAGAGCCGTCTGCTTAAATCCTATCTCGGACAATAATCCGAATCACAGACAGAAATCAAAAAACCGGGGCTTCCGCACACACGCGCAAGCCCCGGTTCCGTTTTTATCAGTTCCGTTCTCAGCCGGCCTTCATCAGCCGCAGCCATTTGCGGTAGCCGAAGACGGCTATGACGGTGTATACTGCGTAAAGCGAGGCATAGAGATAGATACCCTTGTAGATGTAAAGCCCCACACACACGGCATCAACTATCAGCCACGCCAGCCACTGCTCTGCATACTTGCGGGCCATCATCCACAGAGCCACGATGCTCAGAGCTGTCGTGAAAGCATCCGCCACCGGCACCGTGCTGTCCGTGAAATGCGACAGCACATACCATATCAGCCACCACAGAGCACACGTAGCGGCCACGCAGCCTCCGCCGACTGCCGTAGGCAGATGCGTGATCCTCAATGCGGGGCGCTCCGAATCCTTACAGCTGCGCACCGTCCAGGCTATATACCCATACACGGCGATCACCACATAATAGATGTTGATTGCAAAATCGGCATACAGGCCCTTGCGGAAATAAAGCCACATCGAGATCATCGGCATCACCACCGACGCTATCCACACCTGAGGCTTGGCATAGTACTCAAGCACCAGGTATACCACTCCGATGGCGAAGCCGAGGATCTCGATGAAAAGGTCAAATGACATTTCTTGACTCTATCAGAAAGTCAGACCCACGGTACCCATGACGTGACAGGTGGCCTGGGCGGCAAATCCGGCGTAGCGGTAAATCTCCGGCTTGCCGTCGTCGCCTACGGTGTAGCCCGCGCCCGTATAGCCGTTGTTGAAATACTTCTTGTTGAAGATATTGTATATCGAGAACGAAAGGTTCAGAGCCTTCACCCCTTTGATCTTCGTGAACTTATAGCCCAGGTGCAGATCCGACACGCAGTAGCCGTCGAGCTTTGCGATGGCCGAGCGGGCGTTGTTCATATACTGCGACGATACATAGCGGGTATTCAGCGAAGCCGAGAAATCAGCCACGTGGAAATTAAAGGCATTGTTGAAGATAAAGTCAGGCGAGAATGCTATCGGCGTGTTGCCGCAGTCGATCGAGATCGGATTGGTCCACTCATCCTCATAGATATACTCAGTGAAATTCTTGATGCGGTTGCGCGACAAGGTGGCGTTGACGCTCCAGTCAAACCAGCTCAGCGGAGTCAGCGTACCCTGCAGTTCGATACCCATGCGGTAGCTGTCGGGGACGTTCACGCTCAGCGGATTACCCGTGTCCGACAGCTGGCCGGTCACCACAAGCTGATCCTTATAGTCCATATAGTAGAGGTTGGCGCCGACAGTCACGAGCTTATTACCCCACGAATAGCCGGCCTCATAGTCGAACAGACGTTCAGCCGTCGGATAGTGGTTGGGATCGCCGTCGGTGAAGTTGTCGCGCACAGGTTCCTTGTGGGCCACGCTCCACGACACGAATGCGCGGTGTGCGCCCGACGTGTACGTAAGGCCCGCCTTGGGATTGAAGAAATTATAGTTGCGGAGCACATCCAGCTGCGCGGGACCGTCGATGTTATAGTCATAGTTGTCGCTGATACCCCGGATCGAATAGCGGATATGGCGGAACTGCAGATCGGCGTAGCCCGAAAGGCCGCGGCATATCTCCACGTCGGCGCGTCCGTAGATATTGGTGTCGAACTTGCGGCCCACATTGAAATAATATTCCTGCAGAGGATCTATCGCGCCGACGAAGTTACGCACCCAGGCGATGCGGCCGAAGTGATTGCCGCGGTGCCAGTTGGCGGCGCCGCCGATCACGGCATTCAGACGTCCTCCCGTATAGTTGATGTTGAACATACCGCCGCCGAAGTCATTGTCGTTATATTTCAGCCGGATAAGGTCGCTCTTCTTCACGAGCTGGCCCTCTGCGTTGTAGAACGGCTCAAGTCCATACTCGGCCAGCGTGCGGTTGGTCTTGTACTGATTGTAATAGCCGTCGCCCTTGGTGTAATGGAATGTCACGTTCAGGCGCCAGCGGTCCGCCAGGCGCTGGGAGCCGATCAGCTGTATGTGATGCTGCACGAAGTGGTCGAACTGGTCGCGGTAATATGCCGTGGAGCCGTCGGCCGCCGCGTATTCGCCGCAGGGATTGTAGCGGCGTCCGAACTCAGCCATCTGCTCCTTCGACGCATAATCCCAGGCCATATAGGTCTGTTCCTTGCCGCCGAAAGCCACCAGTCGTACCGTTGTGTTGGCATCCATGTAGGCAAGCTGGCCCATGTAGCTCCACAGCTTCGAATAGGCGCGGTCGATATAGCCGTCCGAGCCGATGTGCGAGAAGCGGGCGTCCACACTCCAGTGGTCGCCGAACAGCCCGGAATTCACCTTCACAGTCTCGCGGTTGGAGTTATACGAGCCGTACGAGGCTATCACCTCCGCCGACGGCTGATACGACGGTGCGTCGGTGATCATGTTGATGCTGGCTCCGAACGCGCCTGCCCCGTTGGTCGACGTGCCCGCGCCGCGCTGGATCTGGATGTCGCGCAGCGACGAGGCCAGGTCCGGCATGTTCACCCAGTACACGTTGCCGCTCTCCGAGTCATTGATTGGCACACCGTTGGCGGTGATATTGATGCGTGTCGGATCCGTACCGCGAACGCGGATCGACGAATAGCCGATACCGCCGCCGGCGTCGCCTGTGACTACGACCGACGGTGTCGACGAGATCATGAACGGAATGTCGCGTCCGTCATTGGCGGCGTCGATGTCTGCGGCCGTGAAATTCGTAAAGGCCACAGGCGTGCGGTCGTTGGCGCGGTTGGCCACGACTTCTACGTCTTTCAGATTAATCACTGAGGAATCGGCCACGGCGGCATCCGACTGGGCGGCATGCGCGGTGGCGGGCACAGCGGCGGCAAGGGCCACTACACCTTTCAGAAGCTGTTTCTTCATCATTTAATTTTCTCTACGCCGGTACTAACCGGTTCAGGTTCAAAGGGTATAATCTCAGCTCCCGGCCTATGACAGCCGGGCGCACCCCTAACTATTGTTAATGAACTCTTGGCCTGCGCGGAAATGCTTGCCGCACAAAACCGCCGCAAAGTTAATAATTTTAACTAACGTGACAAAGAAAAAAAATGCCTCGGACCGATTTTGACCCGAGGCATTATATTATAATTGTATTGTTGTCAGAGTTTCGACACTATGCTCTTTGTGTCCAGAGCGATCATAAGCTCCTCGTCCGTCGGAATCACGCACACCTTCACCTTCGACGCGGCAGTGGAGATCACGGCTTCCTCACCCCTGACCTTGTTGGCCTCGGGATCGATCTCCACCCCGATGAAGCCCAGCGGCTTGCACACGTCGGCACGCAGACCTGTCTGATTCTCACCGACTCCGCCCGTGAATACGATGATGTCGACTCCGCCCATCTCGGCCGCGTACGCGCCGATATACTTGATGATGCGCTGCTCGTACATATCCAGACCCAGGCGCGCGCGTTCGTTACCGGCATTCACAGCCGCCTCGATCTCGCGCATATCGCTTGAGATCTCCGTCACGCCTGCCATGCCGCTCTCCTTGTTGATGATCTTCTGCAGTTGCTCTGCCGTGTAGCCGTGCTTGAGCATAAGGAACGTGAGCACACCGGGATCCACATCGCCTACGCGGGTACCCATCATCAGGCCCTCGGTCGGAGTCAGGCCCATCGACGTGTCCACACTCTTGCCGTACTCCACCGCCGTGATCGATCCTCCGTTGCCTACGTGACAGGTGATGATCTTCTGCTTGGCGATGTCCACGCCGAGAAAGTCGCACACACGCTGCGACACATAGCGGTGACTCGTTCCGTGGAAGCCGTAGCGGCGCACACCGTCCTCCTTGTAGAACTTGTAAGGCAGCGCATACATGTACGACTTTGCAGGCATCGTCTGATGAAAGGCCGTGTCGAACACTGCCACCTGAGGCACACCCGGCATCAGTGCGTCGATTGCCTCGATACCAGTCATGTTGGCCGGATTGTGAAGCGGCGCCAGGTCGTAGCATTCCCGGATCTTCTCCTTCACCGCATCATCGATGAGCACACTCTCGGTGAATGTCTCGGCTCCGTGCACCACACGGTGTCCCACGGCGTCGATCTCGTCGAAAGACTTCAGGCAGCCCCATTCGGGATCCGTCAGAAGATTAAGTATGGCCTTCACCGCACCCTTGTGATCCGTCAGGCCCAGTTCGATGATGGCCTTCGTGCCGTCCGGGCGCTTGTATTTGAGAAATCCGTCGGCAAGGCCGATCTTTTCGACACCGCCTTCGGCAAGAGTCTTCTCGCTGTCCGTATCGATCAGCTTGTATTTAACCGAGCTACTGCCCGAATTTAAAACGAGTATTTTCATGTCCGTGAATGGTTTACTTGGATTTTGCTCCGATAGCCTGGCAGCAGGTGAGTATGATGGTCTTGTAGATGTCCTCCGGGAAGCAGCCGCGCGAGAGATCGCTCACCGGCGCTGCCAGACCCTGGAGAATGGGCCCCACGGCCTGCACGCCGCCTATGCGCTGCACAAGCTTGTAGGCAATGTTTCCGACTTCAAGCGACGGGAACACCAGCACGTTGGCGTTGCCGTTCAGAAGGCTGTCGGGCGCCTTCTTGTGGGCCACCGACGGCACGATGGCCGCATCGGCCTGCAGTTCGCCGTCGATAATGAGGTTGGGCGCAAGCTTGTGGGCCAGTGCCGTTGCCTCGACGACCTTGTCTACACGCTCATGCTTCGCCGAACCCTTGGTCGAGAACGACAGAAGGGCCACACGCGGTTCGATGCCGACCAGATTGCGGGCCGTCTCGGCCGAGCACACGGCGATCTGGGCGAGTTCCTCGGCATTCGGATCAGGCACCACGGCGCAGTCGGCGAACACCAGCACCCCGTCGTCGCCGAACGGACTCCCTTCGGGCAGAAGCATCAGAAACGCACCCGACACCACGCTGATCCCCGGACGCGTCTTGATCACCTGGAAAGCCGCGCGGAGCACATTGCCGGTCGTGTTCTGGGCGCCAGCCACCTCACCGTCCGCGTCACCGGCTTTGACCATGAGACAGCCCAGGAAAAGCGGATTTGCCGCCGTGAGGCGCGATTGCTCCTCGGTCATTCCCTTATATTTGCGTAGCTCATAGAGCAGCGGGGCGTAGCGGTCGATCACGGCCTTGTCGCGCGGATCCACTATCGTGGCTTTGTCGATGTGCTTCAGGTTCATGTCGACGGCCATTCGCTTGATCTCGTCGTTGTTGCCTATGAGGATGATGTCGGCGATATCTTCGGCAAGGATGCGGTCGGCGGCCGTCAGCGTGCGCGACTCCGTACCCTCGGGAAGCACTATGCGCTGGCGGCTTCCCTTGGCCTTTTTCGTAAGATTATCAAACAAGTTCATACAAATGGTTTTATGTTGATTCTAAAAAATCTGTATTTTGACTACAAAATTACAAAAAAAGTTTCCAAATTAAAAAAGTATCACTATATTTGCACTATTCAACCTTAATTAACAAAATTTATGTCAAGTATCTTAGCTATCCTCAAGCCGATGTTCGACTACATCGACAGCGGAAAACTCTTCCGCCAGCCCATCCAGTGGCTCTACTACATCTTAGGCGTCATTTTCGCCATCTTCATGCTCTACTCCATCTCCTATTCTTCGAAAATGTTCGACATAGGCGGAGCCGCCATGGTGGTTGCTATCTTCGTGATCATTCTTCAGATCGCTCTCGCCGCATTCAGTGTGCTCTACTGGATCAAGCGCGGCAACGACATGGCTACCGACACTGCCGTCGGCGCTCGATTCGTTGCAATCCCCGCCATCGCCAACATCGTCCGCTGCTTCGGCGAATTCGCTGGTATCGTGATTGCCATTTTCGGCGTGTACTTCGGTGTGATTGCCGGCTTCTTTTGGCTCTTCTCAAGGGAGATGCAGTACCTCGTAGAGTGCCCCTTCATCGCCGTTCTGGTCGGTCCGGTTGTAGGCTACATCATCCTGCTCCTCAACCGCTTCTTCGCTGAGTCCATGCTCGCCATCGCCAGCATTGCCAACGACACCCACGAACTGGCCACATTCAACCCCGTCAACGAATAATTCCCTCCCGCCATAC
>CABRGT010000003.1 GCA_902470475.1 uncultured Porphyromonadaceae bacterium
GGATATTTGTGCTGATGCTGTCTATCCTGCTGACGGGGCAGGGGGCTGCGGCATTTCAGTTTATTTTCAGAAATCTTGATCTTACTCCTGATCAAGCGGTATTATCCGACGTGTTAAATGAGAAATTCAAGGACAATTCCAACGTAGAGCGATTCGGACTTGTCAATGTAGGGTTCGGAACCTCTCCGAATAATGTTACAGGACTTAAATTACCCTGTAATCCAGAGTATGGTGACGCGTCGGTCAGAATAGAGATTTCTACCGGGGATAAAACTATAACGAAAGTGAAGATAAACGGAGGCTATAAGGACGGATATTTTACTATCAATGGCAAGGAGGTCGACTCAGATAATTCCATTACTCCCGGTACACCGCTTTCAGTGATTGATATTACTTTCCACAGAAATCCTACATCAAATGACTATTGGGCGTATATAGCTAACGTAACAATAAATACCGGAGAATCAGTAATATCCGTGCCGGAAGAACCAGTCATAACATATTTTGATTATATACGCCCGGCAAGTGAAAGTGTATATGTCAATCACGGACAGAAATTATCAGCGATATCGCAAAATGCAAATTCTTTAAAAGTATTATTCAAAGGTGCTGAAATCGCTGCATCTTCTTCTTCTGTCGTAGATTTCTTCCCGGTATCATCGGGTACTTATACTATAACGGCATCGAATGATAATGGCGAAACAACACCGGCAAACTATGAAGTTATTGTTTCTGACTCATATCCGGCTCATGGATCAATCGTCAGTCCGGTTTCAGAGGTGATTGATGGTGCTTATTATTTGATCAGCGGTACAGCAAGTAATGATGGCTGTTTATCTCTGAATCCAGCTCAAATTGATTATCATACATCAATTTCAACATCGGATCAGAGTTTCGTAATACGAGATAATGATCTTATAGTAAAGGCCGTGAAAGATGGCGATTTATGGAAACTTGTGACGGATGAAAAAGGAAACGGTCTGTGTGAAGTGTCTGGAAGTCCTGCGATAGGCGTTGCAGATCCAGTTGAGATTGAAAGCGTTGAAGAAGGTTTTTATATCAAGTTCAATGGAAAGTATTTGAGATCAAGTGGAACGAAATTAGTTATATCCGATCAGTTACCCAGCCGACCAATCATATTATATACTATTAAACAGATAGTTAACGAATACTGTGCAACAAATATTTCGTTTGAATCGTGGATCGACGGAGACTTTACCTATGCTGTAGGAAATGTTGAAATTCAGCTTCCTGAAGAGATTCCTGCCGGCCACTACTATCTGTATTGCGGAGGACGGAAACTTGCCGAATTTGTTGATGGCGAGGCAAAAGCATGTCTTCCGGCACTTGATGGGGCATCCTTATCAATAGTATGTGAGGAGAATGGTTTTGTTCGCGGAATAAGTACCCTGAAGGAGAATGCATGGGAGGAATTTAGTAGCGTTTCTTTTATAAAAGAGCCTTTTGCCAATTACCGACTTCATTTTGATGAGGAGAATAAATGCGTAAATGTATTCATACCTTTAAAGGCTGAGACATATTACAGTTATTCTGCAAAAGTGGAATGCGCAGCATATCCCCAGGCACAAATAATTATGGAAGATAATGTGCCGGTCGTATATATTCCTGATTATCTGACAGATTTTGATATTTCTGAAAAAGAGAATGTTGTATATCCATCAATCGACATCGATGTAACACCATTGATATATGTAGCAGAACCTCAGATAATTTCACGCTCTAATTCATATTCTATAGGACATGTAAGCGGTATGACCACAACGCAGCATTTCGAATTCGTTGCCAGCGATTTATCGAGTTTGGATTGCATCGGAATTGATCCGATATCATCAACTTATTATACTATAGAAGGCCGCAGGCTATTTGATGAGCCTACAACGCCGGGCTTGTATATTAAATCCTGCGGTGGAACTGTTAGTAAGGTAATTATTAAGTAACAAGCTAACATAAAAACTAAAGCAACGATCTGAATTCAGGTCGTTGCTTTAGTTTTTATGTTAGCTGCTTGGAAGAGTTTTCATAACTATAAGTTTGCATAATCTATATTATGTTAAATTGAATTATTCTTATTGCCCTTTTCTTCTTTTTTTCCTTGTTTTTCTTGTTTTCTTTGCGTTCTCTGTAAAAACCTTGTCGACGGTGTTGGGAATATGAGTCTCAGAGTGATATGCTCTGGCGTTTTAAGTAAATTCTTGCATAGGGCCAAAAGACTGCCTGGTAATTAATTCGCCAGTATCCGCGATAAACAGATCTACTTATAATTCACAAATGAATTCTTTCAAATGTGAAATATCAAAAGATTTATTTAACTCGCGTCAATTTGTATCTTAACCATATTCTTGTGCTCCATTGCTTGAATTCATTCTCAATCTATGCAATATATTTGCATGAGAAATCTATCATATGCGTGGAATCCAAGGATGTCGGATGTATTCGGGATGAAGCGTGGCATTCAGTTCTTTTGCCGGAACGCCACCTATAACAGTCTTGGACCGCACATGTTTTGTTACGACTGCTCCGGCTCCTATGCAAGATTCTGATCCGACATCTATATCGTCGACAATGCTTACACCGGGTCCGATATAGACGTTGTCGCCTATATGAGCAGCTTTGTCTGCAATGTTTGAGCCGATAGTGGTGAACTGTCCGATATTCACATTATTGCCTATCACGGCATTACGGTTGATGACGGTACCGAAGCAGTGCTGTATGTAGAAACCGTAGCCTATAACGGTACGCGGAGGAATCAAAAGTCCGTAATGCTTTTTATAACGCCTAAGCATGAATTTGCTAAATGGATATAACCATCCGCGGTGTTGCGAGAGTCTGAACCATATCGAAAAGCCCATACTGGTGCGCGTAAAGCTGCCTATCCAAATCCGTAACAAGCTGTCAATACGACCATTGTGGCGAAAGGCATCAGACTTTATCAGTTCTATACAATCGCTGTATGATTTAGGTACGGGAATGCGAACCTCGTTTCCCGAGATTATTTCTTTTCTGTAATCCATTTGCAAATCTTTGTGCAAATGTAAGTATTTTTAGCCTATTGATGAAGTTAAGGCCGATAACTTTTTAAAAATTTGTATCTTTGCAGAAATATTCATTAATAAGTCGTGTCAAGAAAACGTAAACCCTACCCTCTGATCGAGGGCATCGAAATAACCGGCATTGCCGCAGAAGGCAATGCAATTGCCCGAATCGATGATGTCGTCGTGTTCGTGCCGTATGGCGCTCCGGGTGATATTGTAGATATTCAGATAACTAAAAAGAGACGCAATTATGCGGAGGGGCGAATTGAAAAAATCGTTACTCCTGCGAGTTGCCGTATATCACCTCAATGTTCGCATTTCGGTATATGCGGTGGCTGCCGATGGCAACATATACCCTACTCCGTGCAACTCCAAAGCAAGCAGAAAGTGGTGTATGATGCGCTGACTCGTATAGCCAAAATAGAGTTGCCCGAAATTTCGCCTATTCTGGGGTCAAAGAACATCTGGGAATACCGCAACAAGATGGAGTATACATTCTCCAATAAACGATGGCTCACAAAAGAGCAGATGGAATCAGCCGAGGTGGTTGATTCGCGCGACGGAGCCGGCTTTCATATTCCCGGAGCTTTCGACAAGGTGCTTGATATTGACAAATGCCATCTTCAGGATGATCTCGGCAACCGGATACGAAAGTATATCAAAGATTTCGCCATCGATCGTGGCTATTCTTTCTATGATTTGCGCGAACAGCACGGTTTAATGCGCACGATAATGATCCGAATAGCCTCTACAGGAGAAGTGATGCTTGTTGTCTGCTTCGGCGAAGATAATCCGGCAGCTATTGAGAGCGTAATGACAGCGATTAAAGAACGTTTCCCTGAAATCACGTCGTTACAGTATGTCGTGAATCTTAAAGCTAACGATACTATTGCAGATCAGGACGTGATCCTATATAATGGCCGTCCGTACATAGAGGAGGAGATGGAGGGATTACGGTTCCGCGTCGGGCCGAAATCATTCTATCAGACCAATTCCCGCCAGGCTTATGAACTATACAAGGTCGCGCGTGGTTTTGCCGATCTTCATGGAGATGAACTTGTCTATGACTTATACACGGGAACCGGGACTATCGCAAACTTTGTCAGCCGCCAGGCCAAACATGTGGTCGGTATAGAATATGTAGAGGATGCGATAAAGGATGCCCGCATCAACTCAGAAGCCAATGGCATTACCAACACCGAATTCTATGCCGGCGACATGAAAGACGTGCTGACTGATGAATTTATAGCCGAACACGGACGTCCCGATGTGATGATTGTCGATCCGCCTCGCGCCGGCATGCACGCTGATGTTGTCAATGTGATTCTGAATGCCGAACCACGGCGCATTGTCTATGTGAGCTGTAATCCGGCCACCCAGGCCCGCGATCTTTCGTTGCTGGATGTCAAATATCGCGTGACCGCAGTACAGCCTGTCGACATGTTTCCGCATACGCACCATGTCGAGAATGTCGTCAGGCTTGAGTTGAAAGAGAGGAGTTGAAATAAGCCGGGTCGTCAGTCACTTCCCTGCCGATAAACTGAAGGCAAATGAAACGTGTATCCGGTGCAGGTAGCTCTATTTCGGCCACTACCAGTGGGGCAAGCCGACCGTGGAATTCGTCAATCTCCCAGCAAAGACCGTCGGCTGCGTCAACATAGTACCGTGTCTTGTCGATGATCCCGCCATCGCATAGTCTCAGCATCTCGGCTGCCTGCTGCGGATCAATCTCAAATTCCCATTCGTCGCGCACGGAACTATGATTGCGTCCCTTGACAGTGATACAGGCCTTCTCTCCGATTATTCTGATGCGTACAGTCCGGTCAGGATCGCGGTTAAGGTATCCCTGGCGGATTCTCACGGCCGAGTTCGACAGATTTTTATAAGTGTCATTTGTAACTAGAAATTTTCGTTCTATTTCCTTGCCCATTCAGATAAAATTGAAAGATCACGCAAAGATAAGAAACATATTCGAAATGAGCCGAAAATTGTTGGCAGTTTTGATGATGTTGGTGACAGCCTCCGCCTTACATGCGGCCGACGGATACTTTGTGCGCGGTATTGTACGTGATTCTGTGACGATGGAGCCGTTGCCGTATGCATCAGTCATCATCCCCGGAACGGGTACCGGAGCGGTAGCCGACAGCAAGGGCATTTTCGAGATAACTGTACCTGCAAACACCAAGGCCCTCGTCATCACATGCATGGGATATGACAAGAAAATATTGCCGCTGAAGCGTGATCGCTATAATATCTATGTCGCATATATGTTGCCGTCAAGTACGGAACTCAACGAGGTAGTTGTGCGCAAACAGAAGTATTCGAAAAAGAACAATCCGGCCGTAGACTTTCTCAACAGAATCAAAGATCAGGCGTCGCTGACAGATCCGCGTCGCAATCCATATTACAGCTACCGTAAATACGAGCGCATAGTGATGGGGCTCAATGATTTCAGTGTTGAGGATCATCAGTCAATGGTACGGCGTATGCCAGAACTTGCCGAACATGTCGACACGTCTGAAGTCTCTGGCAAGCCATATCTAAGCTTGCTGGTCAAAGAAAAGACGTCGGACAACTATTACCGTAAGTCGCCAGGTGATCAGAAAGAGGTTGTCGAAGGCATGCGTGCCGAAGGCATAGATGATTTTGTCGATCCGGCTTCGATGCGTATTTTCCTTGAGGACATCATGCGCGAGATTGATTTGTATGACAATGACATAACGCTGCTGCAGAACAGATTCGTAAGTCCGTTGTCGCGCATTGCCGCCGATTTTTACAAATTTTATCTTACCGATACCGTACAGGTCGACGGGGAGCGGTGCATAGTGCTGTCGTTTTATCCCCATAACCATGCTGCGTTCGGTTTTATAGGTCATGTCTATGTGCCTGAAGGGGATACCACTATGTTTATCAAGCGTGTGGAGATGAAGATCCCCCGCGACATAAACCTTAATTTTATTGATAATCTCTATATCACCCAGACTTTCGACCGTGCTGCAGACGGATCACGTCTGATCACTTCCGACGAAATGACTGTCGAACTTAGTCTTGTCGGGAAAAAGCCCGGTATGTATTTGAGCCGCAGGTCGGCATATGACGGCCATTCGTTCGAAGCGATAGATGATTCCGTATTCTCAGGGGGAGCGGCGACTACTGTACTTGATGATGCATCGGCCCGCGATGATCTCTATTGGAGCGAAGCGCGCTTGACGGCGATAAAGCCAGGCGAGAACGCTGTAGGCACACTCATGCAGAGGCTACGCGGCATTCCGCTGTATTACTGGGGCGAGAAGATCGTAAAGGTATTGTTCTCGGGATACATAATGACAGGCAATCCGAGTAAGTTCGATATCGGTCCGGTCAATGCCATGATGAGTTTCAACTCAACGGAGGGCACACGTCTCAGACTTGGAGGCATGTCGACTTCAGCTTTGTCGAAGCGATGGTTTACGCGCTTCTATGGGGCGTACGGTTTCAAGGATCACAAATGGAAATACGGTGCCGAGGTCGAGTATTCATTTATTGACAAGGATTACCATTCGCGTGAATTCCCGGTCAAGTCGCTTCGGTTCACTTCCTCATACGACATTGAACGTCCCGGACAGAATTATCTGTTCACGACTGCAGACAATATCGTATTATCGCTAAAGCGACTTGACGATGACAGAATTGTCTACAAACGTCTTAACGAGATGCGTTTCACTCTCGAGACGAGTTACAACTTCACGTTCGGACTCGCTCTCGCCAATATCCGTAGGGAAGCCGCACCGGTGATGCCCTTTGTAGACGGTTACGGAAACACGTATTCTCATCTTAATGAAAACAGCGTCGAGCTGCTGCTAAGATATGCTCCAGGCGAGAAGTTCTTTCAGACACGTTCTTACCGCATTCCGGTCAATCTTGACGCCCCGGCTATAACTCTGCGCCATACTTTTTCGCCAAAAGGTTTCGGAGGAGCACGATATGCGGTGAATGTCACCGAACTTGATGTTGCCAAGCGCTGGTGGTTTTCGGCTTTCGGATATCTCGATACTTATATCGGAGGTGGTCATGTATGGTCGAAATCGTCGTTTCTCAATCTGTTAATTCCCAATGCAAATCTCTCATACATAATACAGCCGCAAAGTTTTGCCCTTATGAATCCGATGGAATTCATAAACAGTTCGTACGCATCGTTCGACATAACTTACTGGGCTAATGGCGCGATATTCAATTATATACCATATCTGAAGAAACTGAAGCTCCGCGAGGTTTTTGCATTCCGGGGTATCTGGGGACATCTTGACGACCGCGATAACCCCGCATGTGATCCGGAACTTCTTCGCTTCCCTACCGATGCAGGACTCACCAAACTTAACCATGGACCATATATGGAGGCATCTGTGGGCATCGAGAACATATTTAAAGTTCTTCGAGTCGATTACGTATGGCGTCTTAACTACCGCAACGTTCCGTATAAGATCGACCGCAGCGGGATACGAATCGCCGTACATGTAACATTCTGATATATTTATGATATGAAAAGAATAATAACAGAAGCAATAGCGAAGATGAGACCGATAATGGAAATGGGACGAATGGCGCGTCTGATGGTTTTGCGCTGAGCGTCGGTAAGAGAGCGTTTGCCGTTGAGCGATGACGGACCTCCATCGGTTGCTGATGCGGATTTGTTCCGCCGGAAGTATGTCATCGTGAGGAACAGGCGAATAAAAGCACCTATTACTATCAGGCCGATACTTATGTCGAGCAGTATGCTGCCGATTTTGTAAAGCTCCATATGTTGTCAGTCTTTTTTTTTATTGAAACAAAGCATGATTGTATAATGTTTTTTCAGCATGTAAAAAGGTCGCAACGCATAGAACTTAACACTGAAATATTTGTTAAAAATTAATAGTCGCATTTAATCATCACATTATAATGAAAAACTTTCTCGTAAAGCTTTACAACGTCTTGTATTCATACTTCAACCTCACGCCATATCTTGTATCCCAGCAAGAAGCCGAGGATTCGATTCGCGATGGAGTGTCGTTCAGAGGCACCAATATGCTGATTCTTATTCTTGCGATATTGATAGCTTCGCTCGGTCTGAATACGAATTCGACGGCGGTGATTATCGGCGCCATGCTTATCTCACCTCTGATGGGGCCGATCATCGGTATCGGCCTTGGAGTCGGCATACAGGATTTCGAATTACTCAAGAAGTCATTGCGAAATCTATTGATGGCAGCGGCATTCTCGATTGTAGCATCTACCATTTACTTTCTGATCTCGCCAGTAAGTGAGGGGCACAGCGAGTTGCTGGCGCGCACGCAGCCTACGATCTATGATGTTCTGATCGGCTTTTTCGGTGGTGGCGCAGGCATAGTCGCAATCGGGTCGCGGTCTAAAGGTAATGTGATACCGGGTGTTGCGATCGCTACGGCTCTTATGCCTCCGTTATGTACAGTCGGCTATGGCTTGGCAACGTTTCAGATGCATTACTTTTTCGGTGCATTGTACCTGTTTCTGATCAATTCGATTTTCATCTGTCTTGCTACTTTCATCGGGGTAAAAATGATGAAGTTCAAGTCGGCTGCAGTGACTGATCCTGTAAGGGCCAGAAAAGTGCGCCGGCTGGTATATGTCATTTCGATTCTATGTCTCTTGCCGAGTATATATCTGACGTATATGATGCTGTGTCAGTCGCGTTTTGAGATCAACGCACAGCGGTTCGTCGATGATGTATGCCGGTTTCCGTCGACACATGTTCTGGCCAGTGAAGCGCATTGGAGCCGTAAAGACAAGACAATAAGTATCACTCTTATCGGAACGCCTCTGCCCGAGGATTCACTTAACCTTGCTCTCTCCTCGCAACTGCGATATTATGGGCTGCAGGAAGCCAAACTTAATATAATACAGGGAAATGCAGCTCTGTCGACGCAGGCGCAGACCGGATCGGTGAAAGATATTTACGAATTGAGCCAGGCGGCTATCATCAGCAAGCAGGCCACTATAGATTCACTTAACCAGGTGATCGACCAAATCCGTACTACCGATTCGGTAGCAGGCAGTCTTATTCCCGAACTGAAGGTTGTTTTTCCGCAGGTAAGCGCTGTAGCCGTCTCACGTAATATCTTTGCTCAGGCTGACGGACAAAAGCTCGATACACTTAACGTGGCGCTGGTGAGTTTCACGGAAAGCATCTCGGCGGCGCGCAAGAAAGAACTTGCACAGTACCTTGCGGCGAGGTTGAGATTGTCGGAAGTAGAGATTGTGGAAATCGCGCACTCGAAGACCGAGTGATCATCTATTCCGGTATAGCTTTGTGTAGAGCATGCCCACAAGCAGCGCACCTCCGACGATATTTCCAAGCGTCGACATGAGCAGATTGCGGAACAGCTGCCATACGGTAACGTCGGCTCCGGCCCACATTCCGCATGGAATGAAAAACATATTGGCTATGCAATGTTCAAAACCGAGAGCAACAAATGCTGCGATCGGAATCCATATGGCTATGGTCTTCTCTGCGAATGTTTTTAGGCCGAGGGTCAGCCATACAGCCAGGCACACGCACCAGTTGGCCCCTACTCCGCGTAGGAAAATCTGATGCAGAGGAAGGTCGGCCTTTGTCTCGGCTATGTTTCTGATCGCAGTCGAATACGGCTCGATATCAACGAGCCCGGATTGGATGACAAGAAGATAGGTGAACATCAGCGCACCCGTGAAATTTCCGATCCACACCATTGTCCAGTTCATGATCATACGCGACGGACGCACATGACCGTGGGCTACGCCAGGGATCAGAACGGCATTGTTGCCGGTGAATAGTTCGCCGCCGAACATCACGATCAGAAACAGTCCGACCGGAAATGAGAGGGCCGACAACAATCTGCCTAATGCAGGATTCGATGCCGCGAGCCCAGGTATGCCGGATCCGAGATATAAAGAAAGGCATCCTCCGAGAGCAATGAATGCTCCGGCCATTGCGGACAGGATCAAGACGCGGGTTGTGGAGAGGGAAGTCTTTGCAACAGAGGCTTTCAAAGCTCTGTCTATGGCTTCGTATTGCATCAGACAGGGATTACAAGCATGGGGATATCCGCATGGAACAGCAGCCGGTGCGCGATCCCCGGGTTAAACATTCGTGTGAGCACATTCTTGCGCCTGTTCGGAACGACGATGAGGTCGAAACTGCGCTCTTTCTGCAATTTCTCAAGTTCGGTAATGGCGTTCTTGGGCGATACGGGAATATTCTCAAAAGTATACTGTTCGAATTTCTTGCTGCAGTATTCACTAAGGGCTAAAGCAGCCGGTCCGGCATTCTTGTCCGTGAACCGGTGACGCGTGGGTATATGGACGATCGTGACACGGGAATGGGCGTATGAGAAGTAACGGTACAACGTGTCCATTGCGAGAATATCTTCCTGGTCAAGATTGCTGAAAAAAAGGATATTGCGCGGCGTCGAATTAAAATCGATGTCAATATTTTCCGGAATCGCAAGGACTGAGAAGCGGCTCTCGTCCAGTACTTCGGCAGTTACACTGCCGATCATATCTTTTTCTTTGGTAGATGCGCTGCGTGTCCCCATCACAACAAGGAATGGAGGATGATCCTTGGCATAAGCTATGATGGCATCCTCGGGCACACCTTCTGCAATCACATGCCTGAATCTTACCACGGGCAGCATTCCCGACTTCATTTCTTCCTTAAGACGTTGCTGAAAATGCGTCATCTCGCTGTTGGCTGTGTTTACCAGCTGTTCTACAGCATCGGCTGCGGCAATTTCATATGTCAGATTATCGCTGAGTTGAACGTTCGAACTTATGTGCGGATCGATATAAGCATGGAGAAAAGTTATGTCGACTTTATGTGCCGCCGCGATCCTGATGGCTATTCTTGCCGCCAGATATGAGTAGTCGCTGAAATCGACGGGAACGATGATGTCATGACACAAGGTCTGCCTGTTGTCGGCCGTGACATTGTGTGCGCCACTGAACAGATCGGGATTCTCGATGATGCGTAGTGCCAGCGGGAGATCATCCTCGGATATGCGGACGCGGACTCCCGAAGAAACCTCGGGCTGTTCAAGATTGACATTTTGCAGTACGACATTTATACCCTCGGCTTCAAGCAGCGATTTTACGGAGAGTGCATGATCGTATGTGTGGATAGCTATGGTGATCAGTCTCATCAATCAGCGATTAATGTGAAGTGGAAATATGAAGCAAATGCACTGTATAGCGGTACTGCCGTACCGTCACAGCGCATTTGCTATGTCTTATTGAGACGGGCAAGGATGAAGGCTTGTTATTGCGCCTCCTGCTCCTTCAGGATCTCAACGGCCATGTCGTAGATGGTTGTGTCATCAAGCACCACAATGCCTCCGTCAGGACCCGGTTCGATGTGTACACCGATGTTCTTGCCGCAGTCGTAGTTGCTGCCACCGAAATAGTTACGGACAGTCTGTACGGTTGTATTGAGTTTGTCAGCTATTCTATGCATCGATCCGTCGGGCAGGCTGTCCTTGAGGCGGCGAAGCTCGTTGAAGGTGATTGTCTTTGACATAATTGTAGCAGTTTAAGAGTTTAAGTTGGGTTTTACGGGGTTAAAATTAGAACTTTATTTTTAAATAAACAACTTTATAACTTAAAAAGTGAATATGTTATTAAACATACACTATCAACTTTTCGCTTATCACCCTGATATGATTAATATTGCAGATAAATGAACGGAACAAGGTCGCTTGAACGTGCCTGAATGACGAAAAAGATCACAGCTGCCAGCAATATTCCCTGGGCTGCAAGTGGCATTGCCGAGTATGTGCGTGATGCCGAATCGGTCCATTGTCCGGGAGCGAAATGCATTGCAAGTCCGGCCAGCATTGCCAGTACTATCATTATGTAAGCCTCAACAAACTGTGGTGCCACACCGGCATGGAAGTCGCCGAATATCTGTCCGGCGATATCGGCGAGTGTCTGAGGGGAACTGGCACGGAAAATAGTGAAGCCTATGACTGTCAGGATAAAAGTCACAGTAATATTAAAAACTATGGCGGGAGGAGTATTCTTCAGCCATTCCGGTGTCTGCCATTTTGATTTGATTGCCTTGTGTACGGCAAGAATAACACCCTGATAGGCGCCCCATATCAGATACATCCATCCGGCTCCGTGCCATATGCCGCCGATGACCATGGTGAGGAAGTTGTTGAGATATGTCCGGGCTTTTCCCCGGCGACTTCCTCCAAGAGGTATATAGAGGTAATCGCGCAGCCATGTGGAGAGCGATATATGCCAGCGCCGCCAGAATTCCGAAGGATTCTGTGATTTGAACGGTGCATTGAAATTCTGCTTGAAACGATATCCCATCAGCAGTGCGAGACCGATAGCCATGTCGCTGTAGCCTGAGAAATCGCAATAAATCTGGATAGTGAATCCAACACATCCGACAAGATTTTCGAAGCCGCTGTATAAAGTCGGATTCTCGAAGATCCGGTTGACGAAGTTGCCGCTTAGATAGTCGGCTATGATTACTTTCTTGATAAGGCCTGCCATGATCATGAAAAGCCCCTCGCTGATCATCGGCTGCGTAGCCACTGGATTCTGCTTCACCTGCGGCAGCAGGTCCTTCGCCCTCACTACAGGTCCGGCGAGAAGCGGAGGGAAGAATGTAAGCGAAAATGTATAGTGGAGCAGGTTGCGTTCCGGTTGCATCTGGCCGCGGTATACATCGACTATATAGCTTATCGACCGGAATGTTATGAACGAGATTCCCGCAGGCAGAACAATGTCGAGCATATCGAAATCACGGCCCCACATTTCGGCCCATGTTGATGCGAGAAGGTTGAAATACTTGAAATATATTAGCATTCCGATATTCAGCATGACGTTCAGCAATACTACGCCTTTTCGGAGCATCGGCTGTCGGAGCCAGCCGAGCATATTCCCTAAAATGTAGTCGCTAAGGCAGATTCCCAGCAGTATATAGCAGCATTCGGCACTTGATTTATAATAAAAGAACAGCGAGAACGCTATTGTGGCAAGCATTTTGGCCGTAGGAAAGTTGCGGAGCAATTCGTAGATTCCCATAAAAGCCACGAAAAGCAGCAGAAACAGGCCCGTGTTGAATAGAAGCGGTGACGCGGGATCATAAGCCAGCACTTTGGTGATGGCGCTGAAGTCAAAACTGTTGATAAAATCTGACATTATTATTTGAGAGAGGATGAACCATTATCTTAGTCGCTCCAGAAGCGCGTCGGTGAACAGATTGCCCTGGAGACGGTAGCCCGACAGTGTCAGGTGTATGTGGTCGGTATTGATATTCCTGTCGGATATCCATTTGTGGGAGGACCCCGTGCCGCCGGCCACTTCATACCAGTCATAGACCGGTATCGAATTATCGCGCGCGTAAGCCAGTATCACGTCGCGCATCCGTTTTACATTGGCGTTGACCTGAAATGAGGTGCGCGTCTTGCGACGACGACGCCTGGTGGTTTTTCGGTGGCATTCCTGCGGGGTGACAAGAAGTAGCCTGGCGTCGGGATTGGCCGTCTGCAGTTCCTTGACGAATGCGTCGATCGTCCGGCGGAATTCACTGTCGGTGATTTTACCGAATGCTTCGTTAGTTCCGAGGCTGACGATTATAAGGTCCGGCTCAAACATTTCGGCGATGTCGTTGCCGACATTGCCGACCATAGTATAGCTTGAGAATGCGGCGCCGTTGTTGCCTATAACGTGGTATGCAAGTCCAGTCTCTCCGAGGGAGGCGTTAATCCCGTGGATTGCTGTGCCGACAGGTCCCCGCAGATTGAGATCAACGCTTGAGATATTATAGGGAAAAGATATTTTCAAACCTTTGTAAGCCGGGCTTGCCGAGAACGGAATCGGTTCCATACCGTCGATAGCCGATATTACTTCGAGGGTGTCTCCGCTATAATATATAGTGAGTGCGTCAAACAGCTCTTCTGTGGTGACACTGAGATTGAAACTGCGGCTGTGCGGTTGTATCGCAATTCCTGAAAATCCCATTGCAGTGGGCCATGGCAGTTTGAGGAGGCGCGACTGCACAAAACTGTTTGATGACGTGATCTTATAGTCGACCGGCTGGTTTGTACCTGCAAGTCTGAACGGGATGATCAGGCCTCTGCCGCGCAGGTGATCAAATTCCTTCCCGAGTCGGTTACGGGTGACGGCGGTACCCATGTCGGCCTGAAGATGCGAGTCACCGATATGCACGATGTTTACCGGACATGAGTCGGCTGCTGCAAAGACCATGGCAAGATCGGTCCAGTCGTTGCCGTTCATCTGGATGTGATTGGCATCGAGATTTATATAGTCGGGATATGTTACTGTGGCCAAAGCCGTGCTGTTACCGGTTTCAACGGTTGGATTCTGACGGATGTCACTTTGGTCTTCATCTGCATATGATGGCCAGGGACAGAGTGTGACTGCCGCCGAGATTAGGATGAGGGGAGGAAATAGTCTATTCACTGATCGAGGTATTTAGTGATTTTACAAATATTTTGGCAAGTTCACGACCGCCTTTATGATTAAGGTGAATGTAATCGGAATTTATCAGACCGCGGTTATGCCATTCCACAACTGAATTTTTACCACCCATGGCACTGCGTGTGTCCCAGAACAGACTTCCTGTGGCACGCGCTGTTTCACGCTGCGCTCTTACCATTGCCGGCGCGGTTGACATAGACCCTACATCCGTGCCTTGCTTCTGGCCGCGGTCGCCGATGCCCATAAGCATAATTGTGGCAGAAGGATATGACATCCGTATCGAATTTATGACTCGCCCCATAATCTTGCCATATGAGGTATAGTCGGTCTGCTCTGATGTCAGCGCGTTGATGCCGAATTCGAGTATGATGAGGTCATAATCGATGTAGCTGCGCATCTGTGTATTTATGGCGGCATTAAGATTGCGGTGACTGATGCCGCTGTTGCCTCGTAGCGACATGTTGTCGAGTTGTATGCCTCCCGGTGTTTCCAGCCAGACACCGAGTACAATGAGCCCGTCTATGTCACTCGTGAAACCAAACTCAGAAGTGGACCGGCTGACTGTTATGGCCTGAACGCTTGTAGAAGCTTCGACAGGATGCTGTGCTGTATACCCGTCAGATTCTTTTACTGTGATTGTTCCGGCCTCCGGAGCGATAAACAATAATGTCGACTGTGTCCATTGCCCGGCGTGCGGTACCCGGGACTTTCCTTTGAAAGTAACCGATGCGCCAGCTTCGCCGGAGTGATATAGGCCGGAAAGAATTCTGAGATCATCGGATTTCATGTCGCGGATCTCAGTCGGGGTCCATCCGGTTGCGGTGTGACCGATCGACTGCCGGAAGCCGGCCACTTGCGATTGTGCGGCCATGTACCCTACTCCGCTGCCTCCGTATTGTTCCTGAAGCATAGAGCGGATATCTTTTGTGAATATATCGCCCTCGATATACGAATCACCGATCACAGCTATGCGGTATGTCTTTGAGGATGAATTCTGAAGCCCGCGACGTAGGGCCGCCAGACCGCTGCCATCTGACGAATAATCTTCTATAAGTACTGTGCCGTCTACAGTCGGGGCCTCGAAGTCATCGGGAATGTCGGGCAGCATTATTTCCGGTGACGCACCCGATGGCTGCTGTGGAAGCACGGAGGCAGTGTCGGCATCTTCAGCCAGCATATCATCAAGATTTTCAAGTGCTGGATCAAGGACTTCGTGGGTGATGTAGGTCTTGTCCGGCTGAGGCACAAGATCGCTCAGCAGGCTGAAATCTTTTAGATAGTGATTGGTAAAATCGCCCCAAGGCAGCAGCGACAGCACTATAAGTGTGATGAGTGCGGTCGATAAAATCACAAATATGCCCCTGGGGGTGTTGTCATCTTGTCCTTGCATTGCCAAAAGAATTGATTATTTCTTTCAGGACTTTGGCCTTTGCCTCGGTTTCGTCCCACTCTTTCTCCGGTATCGATCTGGAGGTGATTCCTCCTCCGGCATAAATTGAGAACCGGTTGCCGCGGAAATGTATGCAGCGCAGATTGACATACGATATTATCTCTGGGCGATCAGGAGTCTTGACTGTAATGTATCCGCCGTAACAGAGTCGCTCGTGGCGTTCGAAGCGCTTTATTTCATCCAAAGCCTTCTCTTTTGGCAGTCCGGCGACGGCAGGTGTCGGCGACAGGGCGTCGCACACCATCTGATGAGTGACACTTTCGGCGGTAACGCACCGGATCCGCGTGCACAGATGTGCGATGTTGCCGTATTCAAGATCTGTGACCGGTGAGATCTCCATCTTTGTGCTAAGCGGCTGCAGACGTTCCACGATGAAATCTGTGACCATTTGCTGTTCTTGACGATTTTTGTCATCCCATTCACCCGGAAGTGTTTTGGTACCCGCGAGAGCCATGGTTGAGATCAAGTTGTCACGTCTGTCGGATCTGACCAGGATTTCGGGGGTGGCACCGAGCCACGCGCCGGTCATCGGATGATAATAAATATGACAGAATGACTTTGGAAATGTCGCGAACAGCATTTCGGCAGCCTCGGTCCAGTCAATGGAGTCGGCTTCGCCAGATATTATCCGCGAAATAACAGTCTTGCCGCCGCGGTCAGCAAGCAGATCCACCAGCGCGGCCAGATTATGATTGTATTCGTTTCGATCGGTCGACGGATAGAAGATATCATCGCACGACTTTCCGTAATTGATTTCGCGGACGGTATTTTCATCATAATCGGCCGATATGCGGGCGCTTTCGGCATAAGGGCGGTTCCACATCGTGATGGAGAACATGTCGGCGGTATCATGTACTGCTGCATCACATCGCGAGGCGAGAAACCGCACTCTGTCGCCCGGCAGTCTGTAAGCTGCAAAGGCGATGTCGTGCGCGAGACAATATGAGACTGCCTCCCTTATCTTTTGTGGAATGGCCGGCATTTTTCAGACTGCAGTTGCGATCAGTTCAAACGGCATGGCCTCGTCTATGCGGACCATGACGTAATCGCCGACTGATAATTTCTTTGTCTTTTTCACCAGAACTTCCGGATCGACTTCCGGCGAGTCGAATTCAGTGCGGCCTACATAGTAGTCGTCGTTCTCGCTGTCAATCACGACTTCGAGTATTTTTCCGATCTTCGTTTCGTTCAGTTCAAGTGATATCGTTTCCTGTTCGGCCATTATGATGTCAAGCCGCTGCTGTTTTACCTCCTGCGGAATATCATCGTTGAATTCACGGGCCGCGGCAGTATCCTCTTCCTCGCAGTAGGCGAATGCGCCCATGCGTTCGAAGCGCTGTTCGCGTACGAAATCCACGAGCCTGTCGAATGCGTCCTGTGTCTCTCCGGGAAATCCGACCATCAGGGTCGTACGAATGTGTATGCCGGGAACTTCGCGGCGGATTCGGTCAAGCAGTTCGCGCGTCTCGGCGGCGGTGATATGGCGGTGCATGTTCCGGAGCACCTGATCGTCGATATGCTGCAGTGCGATGTCGAGATATTTACATACATTGGGATGCGCAGCCATGACAGGCAGCACATCATACGGGAAATCGGACGGATATGCGTAATGCAGCCTGATCCTCCGTACGCCTTCCGTCTCTGCCATCCGTCCGACGAGTTCGGCCAAGGCACTGTGTCCGTATAAATCATGTCCGTAGAAGGAAAGATCCTGGGCTATGACATTGAACTCGCTGACCCCTCGTGCCACAAGTGCTTTTGTCTCGTTTACTATGTCATCGACCGCACGCGACCGATATCTGCCCGTAATGAGCGGTATAGCACAGAATGCGCAGAATCGGTTGCAGCCTTCGGCGATCTTTATGTATGCGTGATGCGACAGTGTCGTCAGACAGCGGTCGTACGAAGTATGATCTATTTTTTTTGCAGGTACGAGTGAGTCGATGATCCCGCTCCAGTCGAATTTGCCGTACCATCCGTCGACTTCGGGGATTTCGGCAGGCAGTTCTTTGCGGTATCGTTCGCTGAGGCATCCCATCACATACACACGGTCAATCACGCCTTCGCTCTTGAGCTGGCAGGCCTCGAGTATGGTATTGATGGATTCTTCCTTGGCGTCACCTATAAAGCCGCAGGTATTTATAACTACGGCACCGCCGGAGAAGCCGTCGGCATTGTGAAAAGCCTTGATGCCTGCTTTCGCAAACATCGACAGCAGACGTTCGGAATCAATGAGATTTTTCGAACATCCCATTGTCACGACATTGACTTTGTTTACAGACATTGTTTATCTTTTGCCGAAAAGCGATTCCACAAATTCCTGTTTGTTGAATATCTGCAGGTCGTCGATTCCCTCGCCCAATCCTATGTATTTTACAGGAATGCGCATCTGATCGCTGATGCCGATCACTACACCGCCCTTGGCTGTGCCGTCGAGTTTAGTCACGGCGAGATCGGTCACCTGAGTGGCGTTGCTGAACTGGCGGGCCTGTTCGAATGCGTTCTGTCCGGTCGAGCCGTCAAGAACGAGAAGCACTTCCTGCGGAGCTTCAGGTGTGACTTTCTGCATCACGCGCTTGATCTTTGACAATTCGTCCATCAGTCCCTTTTTATTATGAAGGCGCCCGGCGGTATCAATGATCACGACATCGACATCGTTGGCCACAGCCGATGACAATGTATCATAGGCTACGGCCGCAGCATCGGATCCCAGACTCTGCTTTACGACGGGCACACCTGCGCGGTTGCCCCATTCGTCAAGCTGTTCGACGGCAGCGGCGCGGAATGTGTCGGCGGCGCCGAGCATGACCTTGTAGCCGGCTTTTTTGTATTGGTGGGCGAGTTTGCCAATCGTGGTTGTCTTGCCCACGCCGTTGACGCCGACGACCATGATCACGTAAGGCTTGCCTTTGCCGGTCGGCACGGTGAATTCACCTGTATTCGAAGTCGCGTTGTCGTTTTCGGCAAGAAGCGAGGTGATCTCGTCGACAAGGAGTGCGTTCAGCTCGTCCATGCCCACGTATTTGTCGCGCGAGGCACGTTCCTTGATGCGGTCTATGATCTTGATGGTCGTGTCAATGCCGACATCGCTTGATATGAAGATTTCCTCAAGTTCGTCGAGAAAGTCATCGTCGATGCTGCGACGTCCGATGAAAGCACGCTTGAGTTTGCCGAAAACGCCTTCCTTGGTCTTCTCAAGACCTTTGTCCAATGTTTTCTTTTTTTCCTTCGAAAATATACTGAAAAAGCCCATAGCTGTATAGAATTCCTGTTTTTGTTTTGCAAAATTACTCATTTTTCATGACCTCTACAATAATATATGTCAAAAAGGAAACTGAAATACATAAAAATTGGTTACTTTTGTGGAAATTTTTCAGGATATGGACAGAACGATGCTTAAATGTGCCGATGATTTGGAAAATCGGGTTCTCCAGACCGGTTTTTTGCCATATTTTGCAGGACCCGTTCCCGGTTTTTCTGTCGAGGAAATGACACTTCCGGCTGTTCTGTGGGATCTTGACGACGGTCCCTGGGAGTGGAAAGGAGAGATAACCAGGCGCCTCAACTGCGCATACGGAAAGTTCTGCAAGCGCCGTGCCGCGTACATAAGCCTCGAGCTGCTCCCGTATTACCTGACATACCGGCGATACATCTATTCAAACTACAATAAGAGTGAATCACTGGAGCAGGACCGCAGGATTCTCGGATTCATCCGCGAGAACGAATCGCTTCTTTCAAGCGAGCTCAAACAGCTTGGCGGGTATGTACGTCCGCGCGTCAGGGGCCTTTCACCTCTCGAACGGCTGACCACGCAGCATGGCAGGCCGAAAGCTGCCGATGCGGGATTCGACTCGCTGATGGCCCGCCTGCAGATGGCCGGGTATGTCGTGATAGCTGATTTTGAATACAAGTACGACAAACAGGGCAACCGTCATGGATGGGGAGTCGCACGCTACACCACACCTGAGGCTCTTTACGGATCTGATATCGCCCGCGCCGGAGGCCTAAGCCCCTGGAAGGCGTATGACCGCATCATATCGCATCTCGACAGCCTCGGTTTTCCCGGAGCCGACCGAAAACAATTTGACAAACTTATTTCTTTCTGATAATTATGACTGCCGTAAATCGCAAGGACTATCTTCCCGAACAGATTGAAAACGACCGCCGTGTACTCGAATTGCTCGCCCGATCATTTCCGAACATCGGCGCCGCCAGTTCTGAAATCATCAACCTCGAAGCAATTCTGAACCTGCCTAAGGGTACGGAGCATTTCGTGGCCGACATACATGGCGAGAGCGAGGCTTTCCGTCACATTCTGAAAAACGCCTCGGGCAATATCCGACGGAAGGTGACGGATATTTTCGGCACGTCGCTTTCCACCGACGATATTCGCCAGCTGTGTTCCCTGATATACTATCCCGAGCAGAAGCTCGAGTATATTCATGCCGCATCGGGCGATAATGACAGCGATCTCTACGATTTCTACACGATCACGCTGCACCGGCTTGTGAAAGTGGCGCGGTCAGTGTCATCGAAATATACGCGTTCGAAGGTCCGCAAGGCACTTCCGCCTGAGTTTTCATACATTATTGAGGAGTTGCTGCATGAATCGTCGTCCGATGACAACAAGCAGCCTTACTTCACCCGTATCATCGAGACAATTATCTCCACCGAACGGGCCGATGCGTTTATCATCGCGCTCTGTAATGTAATTCAGCGGCTCAGTATCGACCGGCTGCATATCCTCGGAGATGTGTTCGATCGCGGACCTGGAGCGCACCTGATTCTTGACACACTGATCGATTACGGCAAGTTCGACTTCCAGTGGGGCAATCACGACGCATTGTGGATGGGCGCGGCCGCCGGGAATGAGGCATGCATAGCGTCGGTGTTGCGAATATCACTGCGTTATGCCAACATGGCCACTCTCGAGGACGGCTACGGCATCAATCTGCTGCCACTTGCCACGTTTGCGCTTGAGACTTACGGTGACGATCCCTGTGAGGGCTTCGAGCCGAAGATCGATGATGACGACCGTAATGAAGTCATGTCCGACAAGTCGCGGATGCTTATAGCACGGATGCACAAGGCCATCACCGTTATACAGTTCAAACTCGAAGCGGCACTTATCGACCGCCATCCCGAATGGAACATGGAGTCACGGAAGCTTCTGCACAAGATTGACTTCGACAAAGGTACGGTTGAGGTTGACGGGAAAGCATATCCGATGAAAGATATGAATTTCCCGACGGTGGACCCCGGCCGCCCCTACGAACTCTCGACAGAGGAAAAAGAGCTTGTGGGCAAACTCCGTCATTCGTTTATGGTCAGCGACAAGCTTGCGCGCCATATGCAGTGTCTTCTCAGCCACGGATCCATGTTCGGAGTCTACAACTCCAATCTGCTTTTTCATGCCTCGATACCACTCAACGTTGACGGTACGTTCCGTGAAGTGGTAGTCTGCGGAAAACCGGTCAAGGGCCGTGAACTTATGAGCCGCGTAGGCTCTACCATCAGGGCTGCCTTCAACAGCGACTCACCCGACGATGTGCGTCAGTATGCCCGCGACTTTTTCTGGTATCTGTGGTCGGGGCCTGATTCTCCGTTGTTCGACAAATCGAAGATGGCTACTTTCGAACGTCAGTTTATCGCCGACAAGAGCACTCACCGGGAGGTGGAAGGCCATTATTATGCGTTGCGCAACAATCCGGAAATATGCGAGATGATCATGGATGAATTCGGAGCTACGGGACCGCACCGGCATATAATCAACGGACATGTACCTGTGCGCCTCAACAAGGGTGAGACGCCCATTCGTGCCGATGGCCGCCTCATGGTCATCGACGGAGGCTTTGCCAAGGCCTATCACTCGACGACAGGCACTGCCGGATACACGCTCGTGTTCCATTCCCGCGGTTTTCAGCTTGTAAAGCACGAGCCATTCACGTCGGCCGAGGACGCCATCATCCGCGGACTCGACATTTTAGGTACGACCGAAGTAGTGGAACTCTCGCAGCGACGCATGCGTGTGCGCGATACCGACAAGGGTACGGAACTTCAGTCGCAGATCGACGAGCTCGCCGAACTTCTGTTCGCTTTCCGCCACGGCTATATAAAGGAGCAACCCGGCTACGGAAAGATTATGTGACGCATTTCTCTGCCATAAGTGCTTTTTGCCAATAATTTTGCATAATTGGACTAATAATATTATCCGGAAACTTCGTAACTTTGCACACAAATTCAATATAGATGAAGATCGGCAATGTTGACATAGGCGATAAGCCCGTTGTTCTGGCACCTATGGAAGATGTCACCGACGCCCCTTTCCGCCAACTGTGCCGCGAGATGGGCGCTTCGCTGGCTTATACTGAGTTTGTGAGTGCTGATGCGCTTGTCCGCAACATCGAGGCCACGACCCGCAAACTGCGGCTTGACGATGAGCGTCCTACGGCTATTCAGTTGTACGGCCGCGAGACAGGTCCGATGGTCGAGGCGGCACTGATGGCCCAGGATGCCCGACCGGATTTTATTGATCTTAATTTCGGTTGTCCGGTCAAAAAAGTCGCAGGTAAAGGAGCAGGAGCCGGCATGCTGCGTAATATCCCGAAAATGCTTGAGATCACGGAGGCCGTTGTCAAGGCTGTCAGCCTTCCGGTCACGGTCAAGACGCGTATCGGCTGGGATCATGACAATGTAGTCATTGTCGACCTTGCCGAGCGGCTTCAGGACAGCGGTATAGCCGCACTTACCGTTCATGGCCGTACACGCTCGCAGATATATACCGGCCAGGCCGACTGGAATGTGATCGCCCGCGTCAAGGCTAATCCCCGGCTTACGATCCCCGTGATAGGCAACGGCGACATATGTACAGCCGATCAGGCGCGGCAGGCGTTTGAAGCGTCGGGAGTCGACGGCATCATGGTAGGCAGGGCTTCCATTGGCGCCCCATGGGTGTTCCGTGAGATTACAAATGGTCTGCGCGGATTGCGCGAACATCTCACGACCGATGAAAAAATGGCCGTCATGCGCCGGCTTGTCAGCGAGAGCATAGAGCGGTTGGGTGAGATCCGGGGTATTCTGCATATCAGGCGGCACCTTGCGGCTACTCCTCTGTTCAAGGGCATTCCTGATTTTCGTCAGACCCGCATCGCAATGCTTCGTGCCGACACGGCGGCCGAGCTGAATTCCATTCTCGACATGATAGAAGACAAATACCTGACAAATCATCACATAGCAGAGCATTTATGAAAAAGATACTCTTTCTCCTTTTTACTTTATCATCCGCTTTTATGGCACATGCCGAAGATGCGGCCGAGTACAGACTTGATGTCCATGATTTCGATCAGCTGAAGGTGACTGACGCGATCAATGTGGAGTATTACTGCTCCGAGGATTCAGCCGGATGGGCGTACTTCACTTGTCCGCCTTCGATGGCTGAGCACCTTCTGTTTACAAATAATAAATCGCAGCTCCACATTCAGGTTGATCTATTGGAGCCGGTCGCCGATGATCTCCCTACCCTGAGGGTTTACTCGCGCACACTTTCGAAAGTTGAGAATTCGGCCGATTGCAAGATAGTTGTCAATAATCCGCAGCCCGTACAGAATTTCAAGGCACGGATAGTAGGCAACGGCATGATAGTGATCAAAGGACTTGAAGCCGGATCAGTCGATGCCGGAATCAATACCGGCAAAGGACACATGGTCATCAGCGGCACGGCATCGCGCGTGAAACTGTCAAATGTCGGCACGGGTCCTATGGAGGCCGGTGCGCTTCAGGGAACCAATGTGAAAGTCGTACTGCTCGGTACCGGCAATGTCGACTGCTGTGCTACGGAAACTCTCAGCGTTTATGGCGCAGGATCCGGAAAAATTTACTATGTGGGCAAGCCTCAGAAAATCGTCAACCGCTCGCTTGGTGTGAAAGCCATCGAACTTGGTGCGGAGGAATAAACTGCGCCGGCCGCAATGGAAACTGACCGGGACCAGTCGTTGAAGACCCGCACGGCGCGGACGCTCAAGTGGAACGTTGTCGACCGTGTTTCGGCTCAGGTGTTGTATGCCGTCACCGGCATAATCCTCGCAAACCTTCTGTCTCAGGAAGATTTCGGCCTTGTCGGTGCGGTACTTGTATTTCAGGCATTCGCGTCGCTGCTTGTCGACAGCGGTTTTTCGTCGGCTCTTATCCAAAGGAAGGAACCGACACGGGCCGATTATTCTACAGTGCTGTGGTTCAACCTCTCGGTTGCCACGGCCATCTATGTAATTCTTTATTTCTGTGCTC
The DNA here is from genome assembly GCA_902470475.1 of uncultured Porphyromonadaceae bacterium. GTDB lineage: Bacteria > Bacteroidota > Bacteroidia > Bacteroidales > Muribaculaceae > CAG-873. The sequence goes on from CABRGT010000003.1 coordinate 24,271, forward strand.
CACTGATCGCCGACTGTTTTCAGGGCGACCGTCGTATAATTCCGCTTTCGCGGGTCATGTTCCTGACCTTCATTCTCAATGCCCTGTCAATTGTTCAGGTCAACCGGCTCACCAAAAAGATGGATATGAAGATGGTAGCCGTGTCCAACAGTATCGGACTGGCTGTCGGCGCCGTCGTGGGCATATGGCTGGCCATTGCCGGCTATGGTGCATGGGCTATAGTATGGCAGAGCATAGTGAATGCTGCTCTGAAGTCGTTGGTCCTGTGGACGACACAGCGCTGGCTTCCGCTTCCGGTTTTTTCGTGGAAAATTCTTAAGAGCTATTTTAGAATCGGATCGCGGATGATGTTCACATCATTCCTCAACACCGTATTTCTTAATCTGTATTCGTTCTTTGTCGGTAATCGTGTAGGCATGGTATCGCTCGGTTACTATACTCAGAGCGACAAGTGGAGTAAAATGGGTATAATGTCGGTATACCAGGTGCTTACGTCGTCATTCTTGCCGGCGCTGTCAGCTGTGCAGGATGAACCGGAGCGGTTCAACCGCGTGAGCGCCAAGATGAACCGGTTTACTTCCTACATAATTTTCCCGGCGGTATGCTTCCTTGTGGCACTTGCGGCGCCAGTGTTCCATCTTCTGTTCGGAACAAAATGGGATCCGTCCATTATACTCTTTCAGCTATTGTTGGTCAGAGGGATTTTTACGGTTTTTATAGGATACTATAATAATGTCTTACTCGCTCTGGGGCATGCCCGAACTATCATGTGGATGGAGATTCTGCGCGACAGCGTGGCGATTGTGGCCCTTGTCGTCACGTTCCCGTATATGTCATTGACACTCCCCGGGGATTCTGTCTATGGCCTTACAATAATGCTTTACGGTCAGCTTCTGGCTTCATTTGTTACCTGCGTCGTGACACTCGTGATGGTTTCCCGTCTGACATCGCGTCCGGTTCGCAGATATCTTGCCGACATGATGCCTTACGCGGCTCTGAGTCTGATTATCGCGTTTATCATGTGGTTTACCGGTACGTTCATCGGAAGTGCGCTGCTTTCGTGCGCTGTTCTCACTGCAGAGGCGATAATACTCTACATTGGTCTGAATTATCTTAGCGGCTCTGTTATTCAGAAAGAGGTTATAGGTTTTATCAGAAAGAAACACCCGGCCGGAGACTCCTGATCGATATAAAAAGAAGAGACCATGCATAGGCACGGCCTCTTCGATGTCTGTAGTCAGTTAAAACCTTTTATCTGCGGATATATACTTTCTTACCGTTGATGATATAGAATCCGGAAGGAAGGTTTTCGGCGTCAGTATCAATTTTTACACCCGACAGATCATAGATGCCGTTTGCCTCAGTTGCGGGAGTCGCGATATCAACGATCGAACTCGGTACCTGCTTGACACCGAATGTGCCGTCAGCGTTGTCTGTAATATCGTAGCCGTCGGCCAGATATTTTTCGGCAGGTTTTTCAGAAAATGTGCCGCCGGAAATTTCGACATTCGAATCTGCATCCGCGCTTATGGGGCCGTTGAATGTACCGTCTTTGATATAGATATTTGTATCATATTTTCCTATATTGTCGGCCTTTACGGACGCGATGTTGCCGTTGAATTCACCGCCGTTGACATTTATTGTTCCGCCTGAGTTGTATACATACAGCGGATAGTTGGCTGTATAGACTCCTCCGTTGACAGTCACGTCGCTGCCGTTGGAGGCCGCGAGGCAGCTTGCAAAGAATGAATTTGTCGCAGTATCAGTCATATCGCAGTCTGTGAAAACAGCGTTGCTTGCGATTACCTCGAATATCGGGCCGACGGAAGACGTTACCTTTACTCCGTCGAAATTGACGGTGCTATTGGGGCCTGCCTGGAATACACCTGCCGTCTGATGTGTGCTGTTGCAGATGTACTCGCCGCCATTAAGGTCTATGTCAACTGACAGATGATAGCCGTTGATGATGCTGAATGTATAGCTTTCGGTGAGCTCGACATTCACGTTGTTGAATGCCAGTGACTGAGCGTGGGTACGGAATGTGAACAGCGAACATCCATCAGTGCCGCCTTTGAAATTTACGTCGGATGCGATAAGCTTGGCCGTGCCAGAGGCTACGTTTTCGGCATCGCGGAAGTCAACGAATCCGTACGGTTTGGTGTTGGTCTCGGGAGTGATGATGCTGCCTCCGTGGCCGTCGATGGTAAATTCTACTCCGGAGAGGCGGAAGAGTCTGTTTTCCTCAACATTGTTGGTTATGGTCTTCCCGTTAAGATCAAGTGTGACGGATTTGGTCACGGGAATCATTGAGGGAATATCGATATCCTTGAACAATACGATAGTCTGATTCTCTTCGGCAGCTTCGAAAGCTTCGGCAAGAGTCTTGTATGGAGTCGTACCGACGAATGCAGCGATTTCAGAGTCAGTCGGGGCGGCAACATAAGCAACTTTACCATCGGCGGTTATGGTCTCGACCATTGTACTGTTTTCAGCGACTTCAATGCTGGAGCGCGCATCCATTGAGATAGGCCCGTTGAATGTCCCGCTTATAACGTTGACAAGAGATTCATGCTGAGCATTTGCGGCATTGTCGGCCTTTACAGACGCGATTTTGCCGTTGAACTCGCCGCCGTTGACATTCAATGTGCCGCCGGAGTTGTAGATATACAGGGGATAATTGGCCGTATACACACCTCCGTTGACAGTCACATCGCTGCCGTTGGAAGGCGCAATACAGCTGGCGAAATACGAATTGGTGGCGGTATTGGTCATATCGCAGTCGGTGAAGGTAGCTTTACTTGCTACGACGTCGAAAATCGGACCTACTGAAGTCGTTACCTTTACTCCGTCGAAATTGACGGTGCTATTGGGGCCTGCCTGGAATACACCTGCCGTCTGATGTGTGCTGTTGCAGATGTACTCGCCGCCATTAAGGTCTATGTCAACTGACAGATGATAGCCGTTGATGATGCTGAATGTATAGCTTTCGGTGAGCTCGACATTCACGTTGTTGAATGCCAGTGACTGAGCGTGGGTACGGAATGTGAACAGCGAACATCCATCAGTGCCGCCTTTGAAATTTACGTCGGATGCGATAAGCTTGGCCGTGCCAGAGGCTACGTTTTCGGCATCGCGGAAGTCAACGAATCCGTACGGTTTGGTGTTGGTCTCGGGAGTGATGATGCTGCCTCCGTGGCCGTCGATGGTAAATTCCACTCCGGAGAGACGGAAGAGTCTGTTTTCCTCAACATTGTTGGTTAAGGTCTTCCCGTTAAGATCAAGTGTGACGGATTTGGTCACGGGGATCATGGTGGATACTTCCACGTCCTTGGAAAGTGTGATTGTCTGGCCCGGTTCGGCCGCTGCGAACGCTTCAGCGAGAGTCGGATACTCTATTCCGCTGATAGCAGCATCTTGTGCGCTGATAGTCAGGGAATTACCCCCCCCCATATCAGCATCAGCAGGATGAAAGGTTTGTGTAAAGAATTGGTCATCATATTAATATTGATTAGTAATTGTGTTTTTCGGGTGAAAACCAGCGCAAAAGTATAAATTTGTTTCCATAATCGCAAATACTTGATTGCAGACATCTCATAAAAAATGTTAATCAAAATATCATCCAACTTCCGAATAATAAGCATGATGTATGTGTATGCCTGATTGTCGGTCATTGTCTGGGCAGATATAAATAAAGCCGGCGTCGGAAATGTCCCGACGCCGGCCGCAATTCAGTATTCTCAGTCTTGATTATTTGGCAAGGCCACGGTTGCGGAGCAGCGGCTGAACCGAAGGCTCCTGGCCGCGGAAACGGACAAACAGCACCATCGGATCTTCCGAACCTCCGGCTTCAAGAACGTTCTTCTTGAATGATGCAGCTGTAGCCGGGTCGAAAACGCCTTTCTCTTTGAAGAGTTCGAACGCGTCGGTGTCAAGAACTTCGGCCCACAGATATGTATAGTAGCCCGATGCGTAGCCATCGCTGCCGAAAACGTGCTTGAAGTAGGCCGGACGGTAGCGGTACGTGAGTTGTGCGGGCATGCCTAACTTTTCGGTGACCTGCTGTTCAAAAGCGGCAACGTCGACCGGGCCGTCGGGGTTCAGTTCGCCGAATTCAAGGTCGAGCAATGCCGCGCCGCAGAGTTCGGCAGTCATGAAGCCCTGATTGTGTGTCGATGCGGCGGCAAGACGTTCGATCAGTTCGTCGGGAATTACCGCACCGGTCTTGTAATGGTGGGCGTATTCCTTGAGCAGTTCGGGTTCGAGGGCCCAGTGCTCGTTGATCTGCGAGGGGAGTTCCACAAAGTCACGGTCGACATTCGTGCCGGCCTGGCTCTTGTAGCGTGCGCGGGTCAGCATGCCGTGGAGGCCGTGGCCGAATTCGTGGAATGTCGTTGCGACTTCGTCGAGCGACAGAAGTGCGGGCATATCGCCGGCCGGACGTGTGAAGTTGCCGACGTTGAAGATGATCGGACGCGATGACGTACCGTTGTCCTCGGTCCACGAACCTTTGAACTCGCTCATCCATGCGCCCTGACGTTTCGAAGCGCGAGTGAAGTAATCGGTCATGAACACAGCGATGTGCTCGCCGGTCTTGGCATCGGTGACGTCGTAGACTACGACTTCGTCAAAATATTTGGGCGCATCCTTGATTTCGGTGAACTTGACGCCATAGAGCCGTTCGGCCAGAGTGAAGATTCCCTTGCGCACCTGATCGAGCGGGAAGTAAGCGCGGACTTCGTTCTCGTCGATGTTGTATTTGTCGAGGCGGAGTTTCTCGGCGTAGTAATAGTAGTCCCAGGGTTCGATCGTGATCTTATCGCCGTGGCTGTCGGCATATGCCTGCATCTCGGCTACTTCGCTGTTGACGCGTTCGACTGCCGGTTTCCATATCTGCATCAGCAGGTTGCGGGCATTGTCTACGCTCTTGGCCATGACATTGTCAGTCATGTACGCGCCGAAGTCCTTGAATCCGAGCAGAGCGGCTTTCCTGGCACGCACGTTGAGAATATCGCTGATCACAGGGAGATTGTTGTATTCGCCGTCCTGAGCGAGCGAGGTATATCCCTGGTACATCTGACGGCGCAGGTCGCGGTCGGCGGCATACTGAAGCACGGGCAGGCGGCTTGGGGCATGCAGGGTAAATACCCATTTGCCTTCGCCGAGACCTCGGGCGGCAGCTTCTTCGGCAGCTACGGCAACAACGTTGGCAGGCAGTCCTGCGAGGCGCGCCGGATCGTCAACAACAATCTGGAAGGCGTTGGTGGCTGCAAGGAGGTTCTTGTTGAATTTGAGATACAGTGATGTCAGCTGAGTGTTCAGTGCCATCAGCTCTTTCTTTTGCGCTGTCTTCAGTAAAGCTCCGTTGCGGACGAAGTCCTTGTAATACTGTTCGATCAGCCGCTTTTGATCAACGTCGAGACCGAGAGTCTCGCGATTATCGTAAAGATATTTGATGCGTTTGAACAGGGCATTGTTCATCGATACTGCATCTGAATGCTGTGAATACAGGGGATAGAGCTCCTCTGCTATAGCGATCATCTCGGGCGACGAATTTGATTCTTCGAGCGCAGAGAACACGAGCACTACCTTGTCGAGCGTGCGGCCCGACTTTTCAAGTGCGAGTATGGTGTTCTCGAACGTGGGCGTTTCCGAGAGGAAGCAGATGTAGTCGATTTCAGCGTTATGCTGCTCGATCCCCGCGCGGAGAGCCGGCAAATAGTCCTCGTACTTGATCTGATCGAACGGCGGAATCTCGTAGACCGTCGTATAGTTCTGAAGGAAAGGATTCGGACGTTGCATGTCTTCCTGTGCTGAACACGGTATGGCGGCCAGCATCGTGGCAGCTACCGCAAGATTTGTTATTGCATGTTTCATGGGCGTATGGGTTGATGTTCGTATAATAATACTTTGTCTATTCGCGGACCAGCAGCGGTATGTCGCCGTCGCGGTGCCAGTGGTCGGGAGCGGTGGCACCCTGGCGTAAAATGCGCAGTGTGCCGCTGTGGAATGTCGTAGCGGCAGTCTCATGGTCGAAGGGTGTGACCGTTACGGACTCCTCGCGGACCTTCACGAGCGAAAGGCCGTAAGTAGCGCCGCGATGTATCACTTTGCGTGCCACCACCGATTCACTGTATGCTTCTGTTCGTTGTGTCTGCATCTGAGCGGCGGGGAATGATTCGCCGCTGCGAGCGGCGGCCGTTGAGAGGTTCGTATCTGCGGCGCCGAACGAGACCGACACTGTCGACCACGGCCGGTCGCCGGGATGAAGTCTCGAGCTCGAGCCACCCAGAGATATGTGTGGCGCGCCGGGTGGAGTCAGTGAAGAATGTGATCTCCTGCCGGCCGGGTACGGTAACCTGTATATTCGATTGTACGCTTTCTATGGCACCGTCGTCATATTCAGCTGTTATCATCCAGATGGCGGATGCCGGAGGCACCGGAAAGCGGGCATGCCATGTGTATACATCTCCATCGTTCCAGTTACGGTCCGGTTCGATGGCAAAGGTCAGATATTTCGACGGGGACCGGTCGTTGAATATGTATGCGCGCGGACTGTCCCACACATCGACAGAGTCACCGGCTACTGACATGGCTGCCTGGGTTGCCGCACTGCCGGCATTCTGCAACCGTTGTTCGAGGATCTCTATCGACCTGTCCGTCACTTCCTGGTAGCGGCCGATATTGTGACCGTACCACACGAGTGACGAATCGAACTGCGCCTGGGTGACGCCGTGGCGGACGAACACAGCCTGCTTTAGCGCTTCTTTCGATACCGGCGTACGGTAATCATATGCGTTGACGCTTACAACTGCGTCGGCCACGCGGATGTCGGCCATGAGCCTGGCCATATCTTCAGGCTGGATCACTTCGTCAGGAACACGGTTGCAACCCATGCTCACAGCGGCAAGAACAATAAGCGGAAGCGGCAGTCTGCGCATGTCAGTCGTTATCTTTCCGGTCTGCCGCTCCGGATGCACCGGGCTTCTCTCCTGAGTCGGGTTGATCCTGCTGATCCTGCTGTCCGAAGGGCAGATATTTGGTGTAAAAAATAATAAGCATCAGTATGCCTACCGTGATGGCGGAGTCGGCCAGATTGAATACCGGGTCGAAGAATGACCAGTGGGCGCCACCGAGCAGTGGCATCCATTCGGGCCATGTGAATTCGAAAAGCGGGAAGTACAGCATGTCGACCACAAGGCCATGGAACAGGGGGGCATAGCCGTCGCCCCACGGCACAAAGTGAGCTACTCCCATAGGAGCGGGATTGGTGAAGATCTCGCCGTAGAATACACAGTCGATAATATTGCCGAACGCACCGGCGGCTATCAGCACAAGTGTTATGAGATATCCGAGACAGAGTTTAGGTTTTCTCACAAGCTTGCAGATATACCAGCAGAGCAATGCCACGACAATTATCCGGAATAGAGTCAGAAACAGTTTGCTCCCGAATTCCATTCCGAAAGCCATGCCGTTGTTCTGAACAAACCTTAGTTCGAAAAACGGCAGTATGTCAATACTCTCGCCGATATAGAAGTTGGTCTTTATCCATATCTTCAGTATCTGGTCAAGAATGATTACAGCCAGAGCTATGCATATGGCGATGAGTCCGTAATGCCGGTTTTTGGTTTCAGTCATATTTTTAGTCGTATTCCGGCTCCGCTTTCGTTTCGGAGCCGGAATATTGAACGGGGATGATCTTACTTGTTTTTTTGCTGCTGTTCCTTGCCTTCGACACTCAGTGTGGCGTGGGGCACGATGCGTAGCCGTTCTTTCGGAATTAGCTTTCCGGTAATGCGGCACACGCCGTAGGTCTTGTTTTCTATCCTAACCAGCGCGGCACGCAAATGGTTGATGAACACACGCTGGCGTTCGCAAAGGCGTGCAGCTTCCTCGCGTCCGAGCGTCGAGGCTCCTTCTTCAAGAACCTTGAAGGTTGGCGATGTGTCGGCGGTGTCGTTGCCGCCCGAATTATCGAGTATCTGACGAAGATGCTCGTATTCGTGCATAGCCTTGTCGAGTTTGTCGTTGATTATGCCGCGAAACTCTTCAAGTTCTTCGTCTGAATAACGCAATTTTTCAGCCATTGTTAATTAGTTTTGAGAGATTATGACTTTGATTATCTGGCCGTCGATATCGAGATCTTCCGCCGAGGCGTCAGCAGCTGCGGAGTCGGCCACGGCTATGGCATCGGCGAGAACCTGCGACGAAATGTAGTCAGAATAGTCCGTCAGAACATCGGACAGACCGTCAGCCGGCGCGAATACAAGCGAGATACGATCGGTAATGTCATAGTTGCGGTCCTTGCGGATGTTCTGTATGCGGTTAACTATTTCGCGGGCAATGCCCTCGCGGCGAAGTTCTTCTGTAACGGTGATATCGAGCGCTACGGTGAGGCTGCCGTCATTGGCTACAAGCCATCCGGGGATATCCTCCGAAATTATCTCGACATCCGCGGCCTCGATGCGGACGGCCGATCCGTCGAGGTCGAGGTCAATGTATCCGGTGCTTTCCAGGCCGGCGATCTGTTGCTGCGAGAGATTGCTCAGAGCCTGCGCGGCTGCTTTCATCTGCTTGCCGAGTTTCTTGCCCAGTACCTTGAAGTCGGGTTTCACACGCTTTACGAGGACGCCGTCGCCGTTGTGGACAAGTTTGAGATTCTTGACGTTGATTTCGGTCAGCACAAGAGGCGCGATCGACTCGATAACAGCCTTCATGGCGTCGTCGGTCACAGGCACCATGATAGTCGAAAGCGGCTGGCGCACCTTGATGTTGACCTTGCGGCGCAGCGACAGTACCATAGAGGTGAGTTTCTGGGCGATCTCCATGCGCTGTTCGAGTGCGGTGTCGATCAGACTGCTGTCTGCCTTGGGGAAGAAATCGAGGTGAACCGACTGTGCGGCATCGGGCTTCCCGTCGGTATATGTCAGGTCGCGGTAAAGACGGTCGGCATAGAATGGGGCCGCAGGCGCTATCAGCTTCGAAAGCGTCAGCAGACAGGTGTAGAGAGTCTGATATGCGGCAAGCTTGTCGTCGGTCATGCCGCCGCCCCAGAAACGCTTGCGGTTGAGGCGTACATACCAGTTCGACAGATTGTAGAGTACGAAGTCGTTGATGGCGCGGGCTGCTTTTGTGGGTTCGTAGTCGTCGAAAGCCTCGTCGACGGTGATGATAAGCGAGTTGAGCAGAGATATGATCCAGCGGTCGATTTCCGGACGCTTCTCTACAGGAATTTCAGGCTCTTTGCCGGTGAAACCGTCGACATTCGCATAGAGGGCGAAGAACGAATATGTGTTGTAGAGTGTAGAGAACAGTTTGCGGCCAACCTCTGTCACACCGGCGGGATCATACTTGAGATCGTCCCACGGCGATGAATTGGCTATCATGTACCAGCGCAGCGGGTCGGAACCGTACTGTCCGATGGCCTCGAACGGATTGACGGCGTTGCCGAGGCGCTTCGACATCTTGTTCCCGTTCTTGTCAAGCACGAGGCCGTTGGAAACGACTGCCTTGTAGGCTACACTGTCGAATATCATGCCGGCAATCGCATGCAGGGTGAAGAACCATCCGCGGGTCTGGTCGACACCTTCGGCGATGAAATCGGCCGGATATACCTCGCGGTTCTCGAACGCATCCCTGTTCTCGAACGGATAGTGGATCTGGGCGTATGGCATCGAACCGCTGTCGAACCACACGTCGATAAGATCGAGTTCACGCTTCATCGGCTTGCCCGATGCCGACACCAGTATGATGTCGTCGACATACGGACGGTGAAGATCTATCTTCTCGTAATTCTCTTTCGAGTAGTCGCCCGGTACGAAGCCTTTGTCACGCAGGGGATTTGTCGCCATCACACCTGCGGCAACCGACTTTTCAATCTCGTTGTAGAGCGTTTCAACGGAATCGATGATCATTTCTTCGGAGGCATCCTCCGTGCGCCATATCGGAAGCGGTGTGCCCCAGTAGCGCGAACGCGAGAGGTTCCAGTCCTGAAGATTCTCAAGCCACTTGCCGAAGCGGCCGCTGCCGGTCGATGCGGGCTTCCATTTGATCGTCTCGTTAAGCTCCATCAGCCGCTCTCGTGCCGCCGTCGTGCGGATGAACCATGAATCGAGCGGATAGTACACGACAGGCTTGTCCGTGCGCCAGCAATGCGGATAACTGTGCACGTGCTTTTCGGAGGCAAAGAGTTTGCCCTGTTCCTTGAGCATAAGGCAGATCTCTACGTCGAGCGTCATGTCTGTCTCCGACTTGTCCGGATCATAGGCATTCTTGACAAACTTGCCTTGCCAGGGGGTATATGCCTCAACATCGACATGCTTCTTCACAAACTCGGGGTCGAGTTCATCGATCATATAGAAGCGGCCGCGCAGGTCGACCATGGGGCATACTTTGCCCGCACGGTTGATCAGCTCCAGCGGCGGGATATTGTTCTGGTTTGATACGCGAAGGTCATCGGCACCGAACGTACCGGCAATGTGGACGATACCGGTACCGTCTTCGGTCGATACATAATCGCCGGGAATAACGCGGAAAGCATCACCGTCGGGTGTCATCCATGGAATGAGCTGGCGGTAACGCATACCGGTCAGATCCGCACCCTTGTATCTGGCGACAACCTCCCAGGGAACGAGTTTGTCGCCGGGTTTATATTCGGCGAGCGCTATATCCTTGGATTTCGGGTTCAATACCGAGTCGAGCAGTTCTTCTGCGACTATAACAGTGACTGGTTCGCCGCTGTATTTATTGTAGGTGCGCACTGCGCAGTATACAAACGACGGGCCGACGCAAAGTGCGGTGTTGCTGGGCAATGTCCAGGGAGTGGTGGTCCAGGCCAGGAAGTAAGGCTTGCCCCACCCTGTCATTTCAGGCTTCGGATCGGTGATCTCGAACTGGGCTATACATGTCGTGTCCTTAACGTCGCGGTAGCATCCGGGCTGGTTTAGTTCGTGCGAGCTCAGACCTGTGCCGGCCGCGGGAGAGTATGGCTGGATGGTATAGCCTTTGTAGAGGAATCCCTTCTTATAGAGCTGAGCCAGAAGCCACCACACAGACTCGATATAACGGTTGTCGTATGTGATGTAGGGCGACTGCATGTCGACCCAATAGCCCATTGATTTGGTCAGAGTCTCCCATTCGCGGGTGTACTTCATTACCTCGCGGCGGCAGGCGCTGTTGTAGTCGTCGACAGATATTTTTTTGCCGATATCCTCTTTAGTGATGCCGAGAGACTTCTCTACACCCAGTTCCACAGGCAGGCCATGAGTATCCCATCCGGCCTTGCGTTTTACATGGAAGCCCTTCATGGTCTTGTAGCGGCAGAAAATGTCCTTGATGGTACGGGCCATGACGTGATGGATGCCGGGCATACCGTTGGCCGACGGCGGCCCCTCAAAGAAGACAAACGACGGACAGCCTTCGCGCGTCGAGACACTCTTTTCGAAGAGGCCCTCATCGGTCCAGGTCTTCAGCATGTCATTATTGATTTCCGGCAATGACAGGCCGTTGTATTCTGTGAATTTCTTCATACAATGAAGTAATTGGTTATTGCTTGAAATATATCTTAGTATATGGTATTCAAACCTTTTGCTGATGTCGGACCGTCGGCACTGCACTGTCGGTCAAACATCAAGGGAGTGTGTCAGCCCACAAGCTGTCACACTCCCTTGTAAGATGTAGTGCGCTGAGAAAAAGCGTCGGTTGATTATTCGGCTGCAGCGGGAGCCTCTTCAGCAGCGGGAGCCTCAGCGGCTGCGGCGGCTGCTTCTGCTTCTGCCTTGGCTGCGGCGAGCTCTGCCTTCTTCTTAGCGACTGCCTCGGCCTTAGCCTTGTTCTTGGCTTCCTCAGCCTCGAAACGCTCTTTTGCCGCAAGTTGCTTGCGGTCGGCCATGTCGGCTTTCAGTGAGTCGATCTTTGCTTGCTTCTTCTGCTTCCAGGCGTTGAAACGACGTTCGGCCTCAGCTTCGTCGAAAGCGCCTTTCTTTACGCCGCCCTGAAGGTGCTTCATCAGCAGTACTCCTTCGTTGGACAGGATTGTGCGTACTGTGTCGGTAGGTTCTGCACCGACGTTAACCCAATACAAGGCCCGCTCGAAGTTAAGAGTAATTGTAGCAGGATTAGTGTTCGGATTATAGGAACCTATCCTTTCAATGAATCTACCATCTCGTGGTGCCCTGCTATCGGCGATAACAATAGGATAAAACGCGTAGTTCTTGCGACCGTGGCGTTGTAATCTGATTTTTGTTGCCATTAATTGTTGTTAATTAATATTTTATTGGTCTTGCATTGTTTTGCGGTGCAAAGTTAACACTTTTTTTTCTTTAATCCAAATATTTTCTTGGCATGCATGATAAAAATCCCCGCAATGGCCGGGCCATGCGGGGAATACCGGGTATTAAACCGTAATTTCCTTATTGGGGAGGCAGGATGGCGTCGTTAGGACATACTGCTGCGCACGAACCGCATTCGATGCAGGTATCCGGATCGATGTGGTAGATGTCGCCCTCGGAGATTGCTTCTACAGGGCATTCGGGCAGGCAGGTGCCGCATGCCACGCATGAATCTGTGATTACGTAAGCCATTGTTGTTTAAAATTTTAGGTAATTAATACGTATTAAATGAGTTTTACGGTGCAAATTTACTCAATTTTTTTAATTGCAACGCGTCTTTAGAGACTTTTTCACGGGTTCTCGATCAAAAATTTTTCTGCGTCGAGTGCGGCGCGGCATCCCGATCCGGCTGCAACGACGGCCTGTCGGTATATCGGATCGGCCACATCGCCGGCTGCGAACACGCCAGGAACGCTGGTGGCTGTTGTCGGGGCTTTGACCTTTATGAAGCCGGATTCGTCAAGATCGAGCTGGCCGGCGAAAAGATCGGTGCTGGGCTTATGTCCGATCGCGAGAAAGAATCCGTCGATATCAATTTCGTATGTATCCTCTTTGTCGGTCCCTATGTGCTCTACGACACGGGCTTTCTGAAGGGTATCGCTACCTTGTAGAGCTACCGTATTGGTGTTGAACAAGATGTGGATCTTCGGGTTGGAGAGTACACGCTCTTGCATGACTTTGGATGCGCGCAGGCGGTCCTTGCGCACGATCAGATAGACCTTCGAGGCCAGCGAAGCGAGGTATAGGGCCTCCTCGCAGGCAGTATCGCCTCCGCCTACTACGGCAACGGTACGGTTGCGGTAGAAGAAGCCGTCGCAAGTGGCGCATGCCGACACGCCCATGCCGCGGAAACGTTCCTCGTCTGCAAGTCCGAGATAGCGGGCGGTAGCACCGGTCGAGATAATTATGGTGTCGGCAGAGAATGTGTCTCCTGAGTCGAGTTTGCCTTTAAACGGGCGCTGGGATAGCTCGACTTCGGTTACGAGGCCGCTGCGTATGTCGGCGTCGAAGCGTTGGGCCTGCGCGCGCAGATCCTCCATCAGCTTCGGGCCCGTCACGCCGTCGGGATAGCCCGGGAAATTCTCCACATCTGTGGTCGTGAGCAACTGGCCGCCGGGAGCCGGTCCTTCGATCACCACCGGCCGAAGTCCGGCCCGCGATGCATATATGGCCGCCGTATAGCCGGCGGGGCCGGAGCCTATGATGATGCATTTTGTCTTTATTTCTGCCATAGTGCTATGTTTTTCTGTTAGTCGTTTATCTTAAATCGATGATTTCCGATGCCGGATATTTTACATTGTCGTAGGTAAATGTCTTTGCTGCGGGTCTTTTGCCTTGGGTTACGGATGTCACGACCGCGGCCATGGTATGGCCGTTGCCCAATGTGACTATGACTTTTGACGGCATGTATGTCTTCGGATCTATTGTCACTACTGCCTTGCGTATTGCGGCAGTACGGTTTCGGGAAGTCATCTCAATTTCGATTCCGTTCCCGGCAAGCCGTTTCACATCGTAAGTCTTGCTGTAGAAGTTCAGTATTGAGAACGGATTGCATTCCATCAGTTCTTCTGCTGTCGGGTCAGTTATATTCAGCTCGCGGTTGCTCTTGACATAGGTCCACTGTGTCACGCCGTTGTACCACACGGCGATCTCAGGACTCTCCATCATGAATTTTTCATGCGATATCTTCATGGTGTAGTCACTGCGCTGCCCCTCGGCACTCAGTGTGAATTTCACGTCAAGCGACTCGGCGCTGTTGACTTTTCCGGCGCATCTGGCAATGATCTGCTGCGCTGTTTCCGCTGCAATCACGTCCGTAGGACATGCGAGGAAAAACAGAAGCAGTATGTTGACTAATGTTATCCGTCTCATAACACACATAACGTTCATTTCGAGGCAAAGGTTTAGATTGAAGCCAGGAGTGATTCGAGGGCTTCGGGAGTCACCAGTACGGCACGTGGCTTCTGACCGTCGGCCGGACCTACTATGCCGGCGGCCTCCAGCTGGTCCATGATCTTTCCGGCCTTGTTGTAGCCTATGGCAAAGCGACGCTGCAGGAGTGACACCGAAGCTGTCGGATTCTGGGCCAGAAAACGGGCACAGTCGTCGAACAGATCATCGCGTTTGGAAAGATCCACACTGCCCGGTGCTATCGAATTTTTGTCGTTCTCGGGTTCGGGAAGCATATACGGAGTCGGATAAGCAGTCTGGCGGCTGATGAATTCCACCAGATTCTCGACTTCCGGGGTGTCGATAAACGCGCACTGTACGCGTTCCATCATGGAATTATGGCTGAACAGCATGTCGCCCATTCCTATGAGCTGATTCGCTCCCGGACAGTCGAGGATAGTCCGCGAGTCAATGCTCGAGGAGGTTCGGAATGCCAGGCGTGCCGGGAAGTTGGCTTTTATAATACCGGTGATGACATCAGTCGAGGGACGCTGCGTGGCGATGATCATGTGCATGCCGACTGCGCGTGCTTTCTGGGCGATTCGGGCTATGTGCAGCGATATGTCTTTTCCTGCAACCATGATCAGGTCGGCGAACTCGTCGACTATGATCACGATGTACGGCATAAACTTGTGCCCTTTTTCAGGATTGAGTACGCGCCGGCAGAATTTGTCATTGTACTCCTTGATATTGCGTACGCCGGCCTTGCGCAGCAGTTCGTAGCGGCTGTCCATCTCGACGCAAAGGGCGCTCAGAGTCTGGAGCGCTTTGGAAGGCTCGGTGATGATGGCGTCTTCCTCTTCGGGCAGTTTGGCCAGGTAATGGTTCTCGATCTGCGAATAGAGGCTGAATTCGACCATTTTCGGATCGATAAGCACGAATTTCAGCTCTCCGGGATGCTTCTTGTAAAGAAGCGATGCTATTATACAGTTGAGGCCTACCGATTTACCCTGACCGGTGGCACCGGCTACAAGCAGGTGAGGCATCTTGGCGAGATCGGCGATGAACACATCGTTACTGATCGTCGCGCCGAGAGCCATCGGCAGTTCCATGCGGCAGTCACGGTATTTCTGAGAATTGATGATGTTGCGCATGGACACGATCTGCGGAGTGCGGTTTGGGACCTCGATGCCGACAGTGCTTTTGCCGCGGATAGGAGCGATAATTCGTATGCCAAGTGCTTCGAGACTGCGGGCTATATCCTCTTCGAGACGTTTGATCTGCGCGATGCGCACACCTTCGGCCGGCACGATTTCGTACAGAGTCACAGTCGGCCCGACAGTGGCTTCGACACGGGCTATCTGTATGCCGTAGCTCTGCAGTGTATCGATTATCATGTTCTTGTTGTCTTCCTGTTCCTGCGGATTGTAATCATTGGTCACAGGGCGGTCGATAAGCAGATCTACTCCGGGAAAACGATAATGGCTGAGCTCGTCGCGGATACTGTATGGCGAAGCGGGGAGTTCGGCAGAGTTTACTTCGTCCCCCGCTTCCTGATTTTCGCCGAGTGCTGCCGCGTTGATTATGAACTGCGGTTTTTCACCGGCAGATGCGGCGACCGGCGGTTCGGTGTGTGCTTCCTCGTCATCGATTGTGAATCCTATGTCTGATACCGCTTTTTTCACAGGTTCGGATTCAAGTGTGAGCGTCATGGCCTTGGGCTTCTGCGGTTCGGGGCGCTGACCCGCCGGAGCCGGGG
The DNA here is from genome assembly GCA_902470475.1 of uncultured Porphyromonadaceae bacterium. Lineage (GTDB taxonomy): Bacteria > Bacteroidota > Bacteroidia > Bacteroidales > Muribaculaceae > CAG-873. The sequence goes on from CABRGT010000003.1 coordinate 40,306, forward strand.
CGACATTATCCGACGGTGTGTCGGGAATATCGGTTATTACAGGTTCGGGATGTCGTGCGCGCGAGGCGGCGTCGCCCATAGCTGCACGAGCCTTCGATATGCGGCCGCTCATGTTGTTGACTATTGCCGTGATCTGGGTGAGATACATTACGGTAAGCAGTCCGATCAGCGTCAGTGTTACTGCGTAGGCCAGCAGCGCGTTGCCGTAGCGGAACAGCCATTGGTTGATGTAGCGCCCATGGTTTCCGCCCCAGTTGATTGTCGAGTCGAGATTGTATGTGAATAGTCCGAGGATTATTGATACGGCGATGCCGGTGAAGAGACACCTGAAAGTAAAGGCCCAGAATTTCAGCCTGATTATGCCGAACAGAGAGAGAGACATACAGCCCAGATAGAAGACCAGCACGAACGAGCCGAGACCGAGGCCGTCGACAAGCAGCAAGTGGGCCAGTGTCGCGCCTGAAGCCCCTCCGGCATTCTCTACGGGCAGCCCGGAGTCAACCAGTTGCACGAGAGTCTGTCCTTCGACCGCACTTTGATCGGATATGCCTGATTTCAGATAGCTGATCGATACAATCAGAGTTACTACGCACAGCACGGCGAGAACCACGCCAAGCATCATGCGTGTGCGCGGAGCCGTAAAGAAAGCCACCGCAGGGTTGACCTGTTTGCGGTATCCGACCGGCTGCGACGGCTTTTCGGGTCGCTGCGACGGGCGAGGTTTGCGCATGGTTCTTTTTGCCGTCTTTTCTTCGGTTTTCGAGTTCAGTGTGTCGATATCCAGAGGGTTGAGTGAATTCATTGTAATATATCAGGAGAGATTATAAATATTAAAGTGAGGCCATTTCGGCAATTACGCGCTTGGGGTCGGGCGCCGAGAAGACGGCGCTGCCTGCCACAAGTACGTCAGCTCCCGCAGCTGCAAGATCTGGTGCGTTCGCAGGTGTTACGCCGCCGTCGACCTCGATCAGTGCATTGGATCCGCTTCTGGTGATAAGTTCTTTAAGGCGCCGTATCTTGTCAATGGTACGAACGATGAACTTCTGCCCTCCAAATCCGGGATTCACCGACATGAGCAGAACCATATCGACTTCGCAGATGATGTCTTCGAGCATCACGACCGGGGTTGACGGATTAAGAGTCACAGCAGCCTTCATCCCGGCAGCTTTTATTGCGTTGATTGTCCGGTCGAGATGGATACATGCTTCCTGATGGACATTCATTATAGCTGCGCCGCAATCGCGTACGGCGCCGATGTAATTCTGAGGATTGACGATCATCAGATGTACGTCGAGCGGTTTGTCGGTGAGTTTCGATACGGCTTTTATTACCGGAAAACCGAAAGAGATGTTCGGTACGAACACACCGTCCATGACGTCGCAGTGCAGCATTCCGGCCTGCGATTCGTTGCACATGCGTATATCACGCTCAAGATTGCCGAAATCGGCACTTAACAACGAAGGCGACACTATCATAATTTGTCCTCCTGATTCTTTTTGGGTGGAAACAGCAGTCGATATGTAATGAAGCCGACACATATCACGCCGATGCCGAGTCCGATCATCGAAAGATAGCCGTTGTATTCCTCCACCTTATTGAATAGATCGGCGAGAGGAACCATTGTGGAGAGCCACCAGCCGAGAGCGGCGAGTATGGCATTCCATACCAGGGCGCCGAGTCCTGTAAAAATTATAAACATAAGCACGTTCATACGCGCCAGACCGGCCGGAATCGAGATCAGCTGACGCACGGCCGGTATCAGACGTCCGATAAACGTCGAGATTGCTCCGTGTTTGTCAAAGTATTTTTCAGCTTTCTCTACTTTTTCCGTATTGATCAGGCAGGCATGTCCGAAGCGGGAATTGGCAAATTTGTATACCAGCGGGCGTCCGATCCATAACGACAGATAGTAGTTGATCAGCGCACCGACAATGGCTCCGGCTGTGGCTACCGCTACTATGCCGAATACGTTCATGTCGTCGCGTGTGCAGGCAAGATAAGCTGCCGGTGGCACCACTACTTCCGAGGGGAACGGGATGAATGAGCTCTCGATTACCATGAAAATAAACACAAACCAATAGTTGGCATTTTCTACGAACCACTGAAAAAAATCAGCGGCATCAAAAAGCGCGAGAGGGATTGTCAGATCTATCATTTTTTTGTCTATTTACACTGCAAATTTACACAAAAATTCTCGACTTTTTCTATTTTGTCATGAATGTATCAGTAAATTTTTTCAAATTCCGTAAATTATTGCTACCTTTGCACCCGATTCATCGGAGGGCCGATAGTCGCAACTATTTTGGCTGGATAAGATGTCGGGTGCGCCCGGTTTCTTATCCGTCATTTTTTTATATACGTTTGATAAATCTATGGAGAATTCAGAAAAGACAGGACTCGACTATGCCGGGGGCAAAATTGGCCGGCTTTTCTCAAAAATGTTCTTCCCTACTCTATTGGGGTTAATTTTTAATGCACTGATTACAATAGTCGACGGCATATTTGTCGGGCGCGGTGTCGGAGCCGACGGCATTGCCGCCGTCAATATCATAGCCCCACTGTATATGATAGTCACCGGCTGCGGCCTCATGTTCGGTATCGGATCTTCGGTGGTAGCTGGAATAGCGTTGGCGCAGGATGCCGGTCGCAAGGCTGCTGTCAGTGTCACGCAAGGATGTGTTTTTTCGTCAGTCCTGATTCTTGCGCTGATAGCAGTTCTCGCCGTGTTTCCCGAAGGCACGGCAAAGTTGCTCGGCTGTTCTCCTGAACTCATGCCGCATGCGCTCGACTATCTGACATGGCTGATTCCCGGAATGTTCTTCTTGTGCTTCGAATGCATCGGTATGATGGTGATCCGTCTTGACGGTTCGCCTAAATACGCCATGTTCTGTAATATAATACCGGCCGTCATCAATATAGTCCTTGATTACTGGCTCGTGTTTCCGTGCGGCATGGGTGTTAAGGGAGCCGCGATAGCCACATCGGCCAGCATCGCTATCGGAGGTCTGATGGTACTCGTGTATTTTCTGCGGTTCTCCTATGTAATAAAGTTCATATGGAGCGGCAAAGGCTTCTTCTCGAATATCTGGCATCAGGTGCGGATAGGTTCGTCGGCATTTGTCACCGAGATAGCCATGTCAGTGATGATGCTGACAGGCAACTTTATGTTTATGAAATACTACAGCGAGGCCGGTGTGGCCGCGTTCAGCATCGCCTGCTATCTTTTCCCGCTTATATTTATGATGAGCAATGCCGTGGCCCAGTCGGCACAGCCTATAATCAGTTTCAACTATGGAGCTAATGCGTTCGGCCGTGTCTCGCAGACGTTCGCGCTAAGCATAAAGGTCGCCGCCCTGTGCGGCATGATCTCATTTCTGTCGATAGCGTTTTTCTCGCGTGGCATTGTATCCATGTTCATTTCTCCCGACTGCGCTGCAGGGCGGCTCGCTTCCGCCGGTCTTCCGGTGTATGCTGTCTGCGCGGTGTTCTTTGCCGTCAACATTTCATTCATCGGTTATTATCAGAGCATCGACAAGGCTGTAAAGGCAATGTTTTTCACGTTGATGCGCGGTGTCGTGGTGCTGGTACCCATGTTCTGTATTCTACCCGGAATATTTGGAGCCAACGGCCTTTGGGCCGCCATTCCGGCATCCGAAGTACTGACCCTCGTGACAATTGTCCTTAATTACTGTTATTCAAGAAAACACTCGCGGGTATAATTTTTTTGATCGGTTTGTCACTTTTCAACATATGTTGACGTCATATATGTGACGTCGCTGTAATTTTGCAGCGAAATTATTTATAGACATAAGAAATGAGACAAATCATCACAGTACTTCTGACCATTCTTAGTGTATTAATCTGTTTCGCACAACCGGAACAGGAAGATTCGGTAAATGTTGAAGAACTTCAGGAAATCGTCATCGAGGCACCGCGTGTGATCCGCAAGTCCGACATGGACGTCTATCACCCGTCAAAATCGGCCGTGGAGTATTCCAGTAACGGCATGCAGTTGCTCAACAATCTTATGATTCCGTCGCTGACGGTAAGCGACGCGCTCGGTACGGTCCAGGCAGCCGGCCAGTCGGTGCAGATCCGTATCAACGGTCGTGAAACTTCTGTCGATCAGGTTCGCGCTCTGCTTCCCGAAACAATCAAGCGCGTGGAATGGATTGACAATCCAGGACTGCGTTACGGAGGAGCCAACTATGTGCTTAATATAATAGTGACGAATCCTACCGTCGGAGGATCTCTCCAGACTATTGCCCGGCCGGCGCTCAACGCCGCATGGGGTTTCTATATGGCCGATGCCAAACTGAATCACGGCAACTCACAGTGGGAAGTGGGGACGAACCTTAAACTGACCCGCAACATAAAGGGACACCGTGATTATTTCGAGACGTTCACTTATCCCGACGGAACATCACTGACACGCCGTGAGACACCACGAGGCGGCAGACTCAACAATACATTCGGCAACGCATGGGCCTCATACAGCTATATCAAGCCCGATACTACAGTGTTTATGGCTGAATTCATATTGAACAGAAAATTCAATGACCGGACACGCTATGACGGGCTCCTATCGCTGAGCGACGGTTCTGACGATATTCTGCTTTCCGACATACAGGGCAGCCAAGGCACCACGCCGTCGCTTTCGCTGTACTGGCAACAGAATTTCCAAAACCGTCAGATGTTAGTCTTCAATTTCAATAGTTCTTTCTATTTCGGACGCACGTATTCCGACTATATCGAACGGCAGTCACCGTCGATGGCAAGTCTCAATGATATCCGTACCGATATCCGTGACCGCAACCAGGCCTATGCCGTGGAAGCTGACTATATCAAGAATTGGGAAGACTCGCGCCTGACCGTAGGCGCGTCATACACGGCCAACCGCAACCGGTCTCGCTACGATAACCTTGACGGACGCGTATTTCATCAGCGCCAGGACCGCGTATATTTCTACGCCGAGTATTACCGCCGGTTCGGCAAATGGACAGCGACAGCCGGGATGGGCGCACAGTACACTGACTTTCTTTTCCGCGAATCCGATCAGGGCAATCATTCATGGAGCCCGCGTCCGCAGGCAACCATAACGTATTCGCCGAATCAGAAGCACAACTTCAGGCTGAATTTCACATCCTGGCAATCAGCTCCGTCTCTGGCCGAGACAAACATCGTGCCGCAGCAGCTCGATGGCTTTCAGTGGCGCATCGGCAACCAGAATCTGGAGACAGCCAACTCGTACATGCTTACTTTCCGCTATGGTTTCAGCCTGCCCCGTGTGAGCGGTTCGTTCGGAGTACGCGCCTTTACTTCTCCCAACGCCATCACACCCCTGCTGTATTGGGAAGGCGACCGTCTGATCACGACCTATGAAAACAGTCGCGGACTGCAGAACCTCTCATTCTTCCTTGCTCCTCAGATTGAAATTATCCCCGACTGGCTCATGGCGAGCGGCTATGTACAGTTCAGACGCGAGCGCATGCGCGGCACAGGCTATGCATTATACAACAGCGGCTGGAGCGGCAACGCCGCCATACAGCTGATGCACTGGGGATTTGTACTCTCCGGACAGTATATCCGCGCACAGCGCGATCTGTGGGGCGAGAAGATTTCTTGGGGTGAGGATCTCAACATCATAGATTTGAGCTATAACTGGAAAACATGGCAATTCAGCGCCGGCGTAATCATGCCGTTCGGCCGATACGACCAGGGCAGCAAGTCGCTCAGCAAATGGAACCGCAACGAGCAGCACATGCGGCTCAACATGCGCTGGCCCTACATTTCGATATCATATAATCTGCAATGGGGACGCCAGAAGCGCGGAGCTGAAAAGCTTATAGATGTCGACGCCAATGCCGACCGTTCCACTGCCGGCGGCCGCTGACCTGTAGCCCATAAGAAACCGGGATGACTGAATAGCCCAAACAGCTGGATCAGTCATCCCGGTTTCTTATTTCTTTATATCAGATGTATCAGATTATGCCGCGGATCGAGTCAATGTCAGCGATGCCGTGTCGGGTCATGTAATCGGCGATGCCGTCGATGACCTTGACGGTAGTCTGCGGATCGACGAAGTTGGCGGTACCGATCTGAACGGCCGACGCACCGGCCATGATAAACTGAAGTGCGTCATCTGAATTCATGATTCCGCCTAATCCGACTACCGGTATCGATACACGATGCGCTACCTGCCACACCATGCGAACGGCTATGGGACGTACAGCCGGCCCCGAAAGTCCGCCGGTAATTGTCGACAGACTCGGCTTTCTACGCTCGACATCTATGTTCATTGCCAGCAGAGTATTTATGAGCGATACACTGTCGGCTCCTGCGCCCTCGACAGCTGATGCTATGGAAGCGATGTCTGTCACGTTTGGCGACAATTTTACCATAAGGTGCCGCGGCCACACCTTGCGGACAGCGGCGGTAACCTCCGCTGCTCCAGCTTCGGTTGTCCCGAACGCCATTCCGCCTGCTTTCACGTTCGGACACGAGATGTTGACTTCGATGGCATTGATTCTTTCGAGTGCGGCTATGCGTTGCGCTGTAGCCACGTAATCGTCGACGTTGGCGCCTGACACATTCACAATAATCTGTGTGTCAAGATGCGCTATTGCAGGATAGATGTGTTCTGCAAAATGATCGACACCTTTGTTTTGCAGCCCTACAGCATTGATCATTCCCGACGGAGTCTCTACCATACGGGGTGAATCGTTGCCTTGGCGTGGGTTGAGCGTAGTCCCTTTGACAATGAAACCGCCAAGCCGTTCGAGGTCTATGAAAGGCGCATACTCCGTGCCGTATCCGAACGTACCGGAAGCGGTGAGGACGGGATTCTTGAGTTTCAGACCTTTTCCGAGGTCGACAGCGAGATTCAGTTCCATAATAATCTGTCAGTTTTAAATACCGGTCCGTCGGTGCATACGCACAGATTTCCTTCCGTAGTCTTTTCCACACAGCACAGGCAAGCCCCTATGCCGCACCCCATCATATTCTCCAGTGATGCATAGCATTCGATTCCGCGTTCTGCAGCGATTCTGGCAACGGCTTTCATCATTGGAGTCGGACCGCACGTATATATTGCATCATACTCCCGGTCGAAGACCGGATTTTGTGTTACGAGTCCGTGATGGCCGAAGCTGCCGTCGTCTGTCGATACTGATACGTCAACACCCTTGATGAACAGAGATGTCACACCGTCGATTTCCGATCGTGAACGGCCGCCTATCACGGCTGTGACCTCAGCGCCGCTCTCATATAGAGCCCGCGAGAGCATCACCATCGGAGCGAGCCCTACGCCACCGCCTACAAGCAATGTGCGGCGTCCTCCGGAGCCTGCGATATCGAAGCCGTTGCCAAGAGGAAGCAGAATATCAAGCTGCTGACCTACGGGCATGTCAACCATAAAAGACGTGGCTTTTCCGACCGGTTTTACCAGCAGGACAAGACGGGTGTCAGGAATAATGTCGCATACTGATATGGGCCGTCGCAGCAACACCCCGGGGGCGTCGACCTTAACCTCGACAAACTGTCCGGGGGCGATCAGAGGCAGTTCTGCGCCATCAGAAGTGACCAGTGTCAGCAGACAATTGCCTCCTACCTGCTCTTTTCTCTCAATGGTAAAGCGTTGTAAACGTCTGTTGTTCATATATCAAAAATAGAATGAGATGCTACTGTCAAACTTTTCTCTCGCCAGTCTGAGTGTCTCGGGCTTCCCGACGTCGAACCACGAGCGGTCTGCCGGAAGCCGATATGCCTCGAAATCCATGCTTTTTGCTCGACTTATATAAAAGTCGGTTATTGAGAACGGCGTATCGTCCGGCGCATATTCGTTTAATGCTCCATATGTTCCGGGAGAAATGATGTGAATACCGCCGAAAGCGAGGCGTTCGAGCCGTCCGCTGTCAGTCAGACCTTCGGGTCTTACGGTAGCTGTCCGCGTATCAGTCCAGCCCCGGAGTCTGTTGTGCTCGAAAAGAAAATAACGGGAGGTCTGTCGGGGCTGTACAAGAAGTGTCGCTTCAGGTATCTTTCTGTTGTGACTGGATATCATGTCGGCAAGATCGATATTGCTGAGTATGTCAGCATTGTGGATCAGTACGGATTCGTCGCCGATAAGCGGCAAAGCCTTGCGCAGGCCTCCGCCGGTATCAAGCAACAGCTCGGTCTCGTCGCTGATATCGATGTGAACGTCTTTGTATTCGGAACTCAGGTAGCGGACTATCTGGTCCGCGAAATGATGCACATTGACGATTATATGACTGATTCCGGCGGCCGTCATCCTGTCGATTACATGGCCTATGACTGGTTTTCCGCCGACTTCTACCAAAGCTTTGGGATGAAAATCGGTCCAAGGCTTCAGACGGCTGCCGATTCCCGCTGCGAATATCATCCCCTTCATATTTCCCTGGCTTTTACTTCCGGTTGAAAAGCTGTTCGATATCCTGCTCGCGATGAATCAGCTCGACCTTGACATTGTACTTTTTGTTGAGATGCTCGGCAAGGTGTTGGGCCGAATATACGGAACGGTGCTGGCCGCCCGTGCATCCGAATGAGACCATCAGGTTGGTGAATCCGCGTTCCATATAGCGCTCGACGGTCGCATCGACCAACGCATAGCAGTGTTCGAGGAATGTCAATATCTCGCCGTCTTCCTCAAGGAATTCGATGACCTGGCGGTCAAGACCGGTGAACGGTTTATAACGCTCATATTTGCCCGGATTGTTGACAGCGCGGCAGTCGAAGACGTATCCTCCGCCGTTGCCGGTCGGGTCGTTGGGTATGCCCTTTTTGTAGGCGAAACTCATCACGCGCACGGTAAGCAGCCGCTTCTGGTCATCGGAGGTGAACTGCTTGAGATTGACGAGACGCATAAGCATGTCGTTCAGATACGGATACTCAGCGAATGGCTGTTCTTCGATCAGCGACCGAAGATTGGCTATGGCGAAGGGAACACTCTGCATGAAGTGTGGCTTTTTCTCGAAATAGCCGCGGAATCCGTACGCACCGAGTACCTGCATCACCCGGAAGAGGACAAAATGCCGCAGAATGCTCAAGAAGTCCTCGGTCCGGATTGGCTTGTACTTCTGGACTGCATCTATATATTCGGTAATTAGTTCCTTGCGGATGTTGTCCGAAAAATTGGCCTTTGCCTGCCACAGGAACGATGCCACGTCGTAGTAGCACGGACCGCGGCGGCCTCCCTGAAAGTCGATGAACCACGGATCGCCGTCCTTGATCATCACATTGCGCGATTGGAAATCACGGTACATGAACGTCTCGTCGTCGGCCGATGCCATCAGCACGTCGGTAAGACGGTTGAAATCATCCTCGAGTCTGTCTTCATCGAATTCAAGTCCCGTAGCTTTCAGGAAGCAGTATTTGAAGTAATTCAGATCCCACATGATCGACCTGCGGTCGAAACATTCGGCGGGATAACATTTGCTGAAATCCAGTCCGCGGGCTCCCTTGAACTGAAAATCCGGCAACAGACGTATCGTCTTGACGAGAAGGTCACGTTCTGCAGGCGAAAACACGCGTGTCAGGCGACCTTTTTCGATTGCGTTGAACAGCAAAGTGTCTCCGAGATCTTCCTGCAGGTATGACATGCGATCGTCCGCAACCGCCACAACACGCGGTACGGGCAATCCGGCTTTTTCGAAGTGATCGTCAAACGACAGGAACGCCTCGTTCTCCATAGGATTGGTGCCTATGACGCCTATGAGAGATCCGTCGCTGCCTTTCAGTCTGAAATAACGGCGGTTGCTGCCCGACGAAGGCAATTCATCTATCGAAGCCGGAGCGTGGCCTACATAAGATTCATATAACTTGATCAATACGTTCTGTTCCATTTCAGTTGCTCTTTATGCGCATCAGTTGCCGAGTTCCGACAGGAACTTGATGCGTACCAGGCGTATTTCTTCTTCGGTATAGTCGGGGCACAGTTCGCGGTAAGCTTCTTCAAGCGAGCCGGTCTCGGCCTGGCGGAAATATTCAAAAATCTCTTCCTGTTCGTCGTCATCGAGTATGTCATCGATGAAGTATGTCAGGTTGATTTTATTGCCGGAGTTGACGATGGACTCGATCTCGTCGAGCAGCTGGTCGAAGTCGAGACCATTGCTCGAGGCTACTTCATGAAGATCAATCTTACGGTCGACAGCCTTGATGATCGAGATTTTTCTCTTGCTCTTGTTGGCGACGGAGCGTACACGCAGATCCTCAGGGCGCTCAATCTCGTTTTCGTCGACATATGCCTTAATGATCTTGATAAACTCTTCGCCGTAGCGTCTGGCTTTGCCTTCGCCTACCCCTGGAATGTTCTGAAGTTCCTCTATTGTGATGGGATACGTTGTGGCCATAGCCTCGAGGGACGGGTCCTGAAATATCACATAGGGAGGCAGATTGAGGCCCGACGCGATTTCCTTGCGCAGGGCGTTGAGTATCGCGAACAGTTCCATGTCGGCAGCGCATGCCGAACCGCCTTTAATCGGTGTCACGTCCTCGTCGTCATCGTTGAACTCGCTGTCTTCCACGATTTTGAAAGATACCGGATTGGACATGAATTTTTTACCCTTCTCGGTCAGGTGCAGAGTGCCGTAATTCTCGATATCCCGGCTAAGATAGCCTGCGAGAACGGCTTGCCGCAGCACGGCGTTGAGAAAACGCTTCTCAGTACCTTGTTCGCAACCGAAGATGTCCAGCTCGTCGTGATGGTATGAACGTATGTCGTTCGTGGCCTTGCCGAGCATGACATCAATTATATATTCAGCCTTGAATTTTTCTTTTAGCGCGACGATTGTTTCCAATGTCGCCAAGAGTTCTTCCTTTGCTTCCACTTTCTTTTTTAGATTAACACAGTTGTCGCAGTTGCCGCAGTTCTCTTCGGTATAAGTTTCACCGAAGTAATGCAGCAGAGTGCGTCGACGACATACTGAGGATTCGGCATACGAAGCAGTCTCGGCCAGCAGCTGTCGGCCGATTTCCTGCTCTGCAAGGGGTTTGCCCTGCATGAATTTTTCCATTTTCTGCAGGTCGCGGTAGGCGTAGAACGTGAGACATATACCTTCGCCTCCGTCGCGTCCGGCACGGCCGGTTTCCTGGTAGTAGCCTTCGAGCGACTTAGGCATGTCGTAGTGTATCACATAGCGTACGTCGGGCTTGTCGATGCCCATACCGAAAGCTATCGTAGCCACGATCACGTCGACTTTCTCAAGCAGAAACGCATCCTGGTTGAGCGAGCGTGTGGCGGCATCCATGCCGGCGTGATACGCCAGAGCACGGATGTTGTTCACGCACAGCAGTTCGGCCAGTTCTTCAACCTTCTTGCGACTCAGGCAATAAATGATACCGGATTTGCCTGAGTGCTGCTTTACGAAGCGGATGATGTCGTGATCCGTATTCTTTGTCTTGGGCCGGACCTCATAATAGAGGTTCGGTCTGTTGAACGACGATTTGAATACGGCGGCCCCTTGCTGCATGCCCAGATTCTTTTGTATGTCGTGTTGTACCTTTTGGGTGGCCGTAGCCGTAAGGGCTATTACCGGCCGTTGTCCGATCTCATTGATGATCGGGCGTATGCGGCGGTATTCGGGCCTGAAATCGTGGCCCCATTCCGAGATGCAGTGCGCCTCATCAATGGCATAGAACGAAATTGTAATGTGTTTTAAAAATTCAATATTATCTTCCTTGGTGAGTGACTCGGGAGCTACATACAGCAACTTTGTACGTCCCGAGCTGACGTCGTCTTTGACTTTGTCAATCTGAGCCCTTGTCAGTGATGAATTGAGAAAATGCGCTATTGAATCGTCTTCGCTGAAATTGCGCATCGCGTCGACCTGATTCTTCATCAGTGCGATCAGCGGGGATACAACTATGGCTGTACCATCCATAAGCAGCGCAGGCAACTGATAGCAGAGTGACTTGCCTCCTCCGGTGGGCATCAGCACGAATGTGTCTGTTCCGGCGAGCAGGCTCCGGATTATTGCCTCCTGGTTGCCTTTGAAGGTTCCGAATCCGAAGTGGCGGCGAAGGGCATCTGTCAAAGTTTGAGTCGTCTCCATTTCAATTCATCAAGGTTGTTTGTTTCTCGTCAGATTTATTATATTATTCTATCAGTCAGGTAGTTTTTTGTTATTAGGTTATTGCTCATACACCCGAATGACCATGCGCGGAGTTAAGCTCCGACTGAAGCGGCCTCGAAGTGTGCCGCTTCGAACTTTTCTTTGGCATAGTCGAGTGTGACTTCGAATTTTTTTATTTTCTTCGACGGGACTTCGTACATTGCATCGACCATTATCGCTTCGACGATCGAGCGCAGTCCGCGGGCGCCGAGTTTGTATTCGATAGCCTTGTCTACTACAAAATCCAATACCTCCGGTGCGAAAGTCAGTTCCACGCCGTCCATGGCGAAGAGTTTTTCGTACTGCCTGGTTATGGCATTTTTAGGTTCCGTAAGTACTTTCAGCAGAGCTGCGCGGTCGAGAGGTTCAAGGTGGGTGAGAATCGGCAGGCGCCCTATGATTTCGGGAATCAGACCGTATGAGCGCAGATCCTGCGGTGCGACGAAGCGGAGATAATCCTGCTTGTCCTTAAGCTTTGTGCGCGTGTTGTCTGTAGTATATCCGACCACGTGGCTGTTCATCCGGTGGGCGATCTTGGTCTCGATACCCTCGAATGCTCCGCCACAGATGAAAAGAATGTTCTTCGTATCCACCGGTATCATTTTCTGTTCCGGATGCTTGCGGCCGCCTTGCGGTGGCACGTTCACGATCGAGCCTTCGAGCAGCTTCAGGAGTCCTTGCTGGACGCCCTCGCCGGACACATCGCGGGTGATCGACGGATTGTCGCCCTTGCGGGCGATCTTGTCGATCTCGTCGATGAATACGATGCCGCGCTGAGCCTTGTCGACATCGTAGTCGGCAGCCTGCAACAGACGTGTTAGCAGGCTCTCGATGTCCTCGCCTACATAACCGGCCTGAGTCAGGACGGTTGCGTCTACGATGGTGAAAGGCACATCGAGCATGCGGGCGATTGTCCGCGCAAGCAGGGTTTTGCCAGTGCCGGTCGGTCCGACAATGATGATGTTGCTTTTCTCGATATCGACATCGTTTTCGTCTTTGTCCTGAAGCAGACGCTTGTAATGGTTGTATACAGCTACCGACAGGTATTTCTTGGCCTGATCCTGCCCGATAACATACTGGTCGAGAAATTCCTTGATCTCGTGGGGCTTCGGTATGGAATTCTTCATCTTATGCTCGAAGTCACGGGCAGAATCCGCTTTTTGCTGCGGAAATTCCTCACGGATCAGGTCATGGATCTGCACAACACAGTCAGTGCATATGTATGGGCCATCCTCAGTGGCCGGGACGAGCATGCGCAGCAGCGACGGATCGGCCGGGCGGCCGCACCATTGGCAGCAATGATCCATAGATGATTTACGCTTGGCCATATATGTCTCAGTTCTTTGACTTGATCAGCACCTGATCGATCATGCCGTACTCTTTGGCTTCTTCAGCTGTCATCCAGTAATCGCGGTCACTGTCACGTTCGACCTTTTCATAAGTCTGGCCGGAGTGCTCGGCTATGATGTTGTAGAGCTCTTTCTTAAGCTTTTTGATTTCGCGGGCGGTAATCTCGATATCCGAGGCCTGTCCCTGCGCGCCGCCCATCGGCTGATGAATCATGACGCGCGAATGTTTCAGCGCGAAACGTTTGCCTTTTTGTCCGGCTACAAGCAGCACTGCGGCCATCGAGGCTGCCATACCGGTACAGATGGTGGCCACATCGCTCGAGATATACTGCATCGTGTCGTAGATGCCCAGTCCTGCGTAAACCGAGCCGCCGGGGGAGTTAATGTAAATGGATACGTCCTTGCCCGGCTCCGCAGAATCAAGGTAGAGCAACTGGGCCTGGATGACGTTGGCGGTATAGTCGTTTACCTCGGTACCCAGAAAGATGATGCGATCCATCATCAGACGCGAAAATACGTCCATCTGCGCTACATTGAGCTGACGCTCTTCGATGATGGTCGGGTTTATATAATTGGCGTTGACGGCAGAGCGGGACACTGCGGATGCGTACTGGTCGAGAGCCAGTCCGTTCAGTCCAAGTCCCTTTACGGCAAAATTTCTGAAATCGTTATTTTGCATATAGTTTACTGGTTGTTGTTTTTCAAATTCTTTTCAAAGTTAATAAAAAATTCTGATTCGCTCGCAATACGGGCATGCTTTTTTGTCTGATTTAATATTTTATTGGCAGTTTTTTCTTTTCGCGGACAGCAAGAAACATCAGGCCGTGTCGCCGATAACGGGTGACACGGCCTGAGGATATATGTAGCGGCAGAGCCCTTGATTATGCTTCTGCGGTATCTGCTGTTTCAGCGAGCTTCTTGAACTCGTCGAGCGAGACGGTCTTTTCCTCTACGGTGAATGCGTTGCGCAGAGCGTTGAACGTCTTGGCTTCTTCGACCTGCGAAGCTATCTGCTGGCGGATCTTGCGGTCGGCGAGGATACGCTTCGCCATGTCGGCGATGGTCTCCTGATCCATGTTGTACATGCCGTAGCGCTGGAGCTGTGCGCGGGCGATCTGGTCGGCCTGAGCCTGCAGATCGGCTTCCTCAACTTTGACTTCGAGTTTTTCGGTGACTGTTGTGCTGATAAGTTCCCACTTGATGCCGGGGAGCATCTTCTCGAATTCTTCGTCAGTGACGGTTTCCTTGGAGTTGAGGCTCATCCAGCGCATCAGAAGTTCCTTGTCGATGACGAGGCCGTCGGCATAGGTCTTCATCAGATAGTCGTGGATGTCGCGGTTCGACAGGTTGAGGCTGTTGGGGAACAGCTGGGCCTGAATCATCTTCTTGATGTTGTCGAAGTATTCTTCTTCAGTGTGGACCTTGTCTTTGCCGAATACGTCGTCGTAGAAGTCCTGATTGTGCTCGGCGAGTTTTACGACGATGATTTCTGAAATGGCGAATTCGAAGTCGGATGTTACGTCGGCAGCCTTGTCTTTCTCAAGGTTAAGCATCGAAGCCAGTTCGGCTACGTTGCCCTCGCACGATTTGTAGGGATTGAAGACGACTTTGTCGTTGACCTGCTTGTCGAGGAACTTTGCGGCTTCCGCCTGGTCCTTGAACAGGAAGGGAGCTACGATTCCCGACGTCACCTGGATTGCGTCGGCATCGGCCTTTACTGTGCTGTCGGCGTTCAGTTCCATGATGGAGCCCTTGATCACGGCCTTGGAGTCGACCTTATCGCCGGGAACCTGTGAGCCGAAGCGTTCGCGCAGTGCGTTGTCCTGCACGGCAATCATCTCGTCGGTCACCTCGATGAGGTAGAAAGGAGTCTTTACTTCCTTGTCGAGCTTGAGGTCCATTTCCGGCCACAGAGCCACATCATATTTGAATGTGTAGTCGTCCTGTTTCAGATCGATGGCAGTGGCTTCGGCAGGAAGGGGCTGCCCGATCAATTTGATATTATTCTTTTCGATATAGTCAAATACAGCGTCGATAACGACTTTGTTGATTGCATCGCTCTTTACCTCGCGGCCGAAGCGCTTGCGCAGTTCGGGTAAAGCGATATGGCCTTTGCGGAAGCCGGGGATTGTGTGGGTTTTGCCGATTTCTTTAAGCTTGTCGTCGACGGCCTGGGCGTAGTCGGCTTTTACAAGCGACACGGTGATGACGCCGCGGCCCTCGCCCGTCTTTTCAAATGTAATGTCCATGTTGTATCTCTACTTTATGTTTGTTATTTTCTTGTTTTCAAAATCGACTGCAAAGTTAATGATTTTATTCTAATTCTTTTCACTTTACCGGGATATTTCTTGCGATATGCATTTACACGATTAACGGAAAAAATCCGTAAAAGTTTGAAAATTCTATGTTGTTCGGAATTTATTTCTTAACTTTGCCGCCGAGATAAACAGATTCACGACGGTTCGTCCCCAGGGACGATGAAAAGGGAACGGGGTGTGAATCCCCGACAGACCCGCTGCTGTATTTCTCGAATTACCGTTACCAACAAGTCACTGACCCCGGGCAAGAGAGCCGCAAGGTCGGGAAGACGGTTTCGGAATGAGATAAGCCAGAAGACCTGCCGTCATAATTTCGCACTCACACACGCTCGTGGATTAGCGTGGCGAAAAAAGACTTGTTGGAATGAAAGTTGCCCTATCCGGCCTGTCGCGTATATGTGCGGCCGTGTATGTAGTTGTCAATTCTGTATCAGCGTATGCTTCGTCACCCGGCATGGCGGACACTGTCCATACGTTGCACGACGTGGAGGTCACAGCCCAACGCCGCCCTCTTGCTACGGTACAGACACTTGCCGGATCCGACCTGCAGTCACTTTCTTCCACTTCCATTGCCGATGCGCTAAAATATTTTGCAGGAGTCCAGATCAAGGACTACGGTGGCCTTGGCGGCCTTAAGACGGTGAACGTACGCTCGCTCGGCTCGCAGCACGTAGGTGTATACATTGACGGGATCCGAATTACCAATGCGCAGAACGGCACAGTAGATCTCGGAAAATTCTCGCTTTCAACATTAGAATCTGTTTCACTGTATAATGCAAATCGACTCGACGCATGTCAGTCGGCTTCGGAATATGCCTCCGGTGCCACAGTTTATCTCCAGACACGCCGTCCCACTTCCGACTCGCTTTCGGTTCTCGCAGGCATCGGTTCTTTCCATACATATAAAGCCAAGGTAAACGCGCAGTTTCTGCGCCGCGGATGGAGCGGATTCATCGACGGAGAATATGTCAGTACGCGAGGCGACTATCCGTTCAGATACAAGTCCGAATATGAAGATACCGTCGGCCGCCGCCGCAATTCCGACATACGGTATTACCGGGTGGAGGGCGCATTGTTTCGCGGAGGTTTTGCGTCTCACATCTACGCCTATGTGTCGGAGCGCGGAACCCCCGGAGGAATAGTCCGCCGTCTGAGCGACAAATATATAAATGTAGGCCGTGAATGGGACACGGATATATTCGTGCAGTCATCATACACACGTACGCTGGCCCGCATCCATCAACTGAAATTCAACATAAAATACACTCACGAGTATCTTCGGTACAATACGGATTATCCTGACAATCAGAATACTGTGCGGGCCGACAACCATTACCGCCAGAACGATGCCTATGCATCGGCTTCATATGCCATCGCCCCCTGGTACTGGCTGTCAGTCAATCTGGGTTATGACGCCCGCATGTCATGGCTCACTGCTGACGTCCGGCGGTTCAGCGTCGTGCGGCGTCTTGATCAGAAGGCTGTGGCCGCGGCACAACTCCGCTACCGCGGATGGAGACTCGCCGCCTCTGTCCTTTTCCAGCATTACCGCGACCACAC
Organism: uncultured Porphyromonadaceae bacterium; assembly: GCA_902470475.1. Taxonomy (GTDB): domain Bacteria; phylum Bacteroidota; class Bacteroidia; order Bacteroidales; family Muribaculaceae; genus CAG-873. The sequence continues at coordinate 57,661 of CABRGT010000003.1, forward strand.
GCGTCAGCATGTAGGCGCCGCGGATCCGCTTCACCGCTTTACTCCTTCGGTCACATTAGGTTACTCTTATCGGGATCTGTCGCTGCGCGCTTGGTATAAGTGCATATTCCGGGCCCCTACCCTCAATGACCTTTATTATACACAGGTAGGCAACCGCAACCTCAAGCCGGAGTACACCCGTCAATGGAATCTTGGCGCCGAGTACCACTATGCCGCTCCGCAGTGGCTTGCGTCGGTGCAGGCTGACGTATACCTGAATTATATTGACAACCGTATAGTCTGTCTGCCGGTCAAGGGCACATATACGTGGTCTATGATGAATTACGGCAAGACATTCTGCCGTGGCCTGAATGCCACGGTATCGGGTCGTTATCAGCCGGGCGACTGGTCCTATTCGCTGCTCACGTCGTTTACATGGCAGAGAGACCTTGACCGCACCAATTCCGAATCTGCGATTTATAACAGACCGATATGCTATTCACCTTCGTTCTCATGCGGTATTACGGGTATCGTGGCATGGAAGTCAGTCGCTCTGACAGTATCTGACCTGCATGTGGCAAAACGCATGTGGTCGTACGCCGACCCGCGGGATATGCTGTCGCCGTACAATAATATCGATCTCAAACTCACGGGAACCTGGCGCTGGTTCACGGCATCGGTCGAGGTCAACGACCTGCTTGACGAGCAATACGAGCACATACCGCGCTATCCGATGCCGGGCCGTAATTTCACGTTCACACTCACTTATTCTCTATAATACATGAAATATTTTACTCTGTTTGCTTTCCTGCTGGCAACCGTCACGGTCAGTGCCCAGGAAAAAATAATTCTTCTCAACGAAGGAAACTGGCAGACTGACAACGGCCGCATGACGTATTTCGAGAACGGCCGCATAGTCTCGAATGAATGGTTCCGTGAGATCAACGGCATCAAACTCGGCGATACGCCCAACGACATTATCCAGATCAACGATGATCTGATAGCCATAGCGATCAACTGGTCAAATATTGTGCAGTTCATCACGCCCGAGGGTAAGGCCGTGGCCGCCACCGAGGATGTACCCAACAACCGCAAGCTCGCGTCCGACGGCCGATATGTCTACATTTCCTCATACGGACATGAATGCAAGGTCGGCGACCGGTTCGAGACTTTTACCCGCGGTTATGTCGCCAAGATCGACATAACGGATTTCAAGGTAGTCGACGCTGTCGAAGTCGGCTGGGAACCGGAAGGTATAGCGCTGTACGACGGCAAATTGTTCGTAGCCAATACCGGCGGCTATGCCTTCAACGAGAATCACGATTACGAGACCACCGTTTCGGTGATCGATGCGGCCACGATGAAGATTGTACGCACCGTCGATACGGGCATCATAAATCTTTACGGCAAAATGTCGCAGAGCGGCAGATACCTCTGCATCAATTCACCGGGCGACTATTACGACATACCGGCATGCTGCATGGTCTTCGACTGCCGTGCCGCGCTTGACGGGCGTCCCGACAACGAATGCTTCACCCGGCTTGACTATGCCAGCACGTACAGCACGGTGACGACCGATGGCAAATTCTTCGCCGTCGGCTCGCGCTTTTCCTATTACACCATGGAGTACACATTCAATTACATCACCATCGATCCGGCTTTAGTGATGGCCTCGGGCGGTTCCGCGGGTGTCGAGGAATCAATGCCCGGCACCATGATGAACGACATAAAGAAGATGACGCAGCCCTATGGTATTTATGTCAATCCTTACACCGGCTATATGTATGCTACCGATGCCGGAGAGTTTGTCGCCGGCGGGGCGCTATATCAGTGGGATCCGCAGGGACGCCTTGTCGGAACCTGGGGAGTTTACATCAATCCCGCGCATTTTCTTGCACTGCCTCCTGACGGTCACTTCCAGGGGATCAGCGACATCATCGCTCCGGAGCAGCAGGCCGACGGTCCTGTCTATAATCTGCAGGGCGTACGGGTGTCCCGCATTATTCCCGGACAGCTCTACATCCGGGCCGGCCGCAAGTTTATCGCCAGATAATCCGTAATTCAATATTTAACATATTATTATATGAGAACCAAATCATTATTACTTTCTGCGATTTTCGCTCTCTCGGCCGCTTCACCCGCTGCCGCGAGCGAGAGGATTCTGTCGCTCAACGAAGCCATATGGCCAGGCGGGATAGGCAGTATCAACTATCTCGTAGACAACAAACTGATTTCCAACAACTGGTTTGAGGAAGTCAATGACGGCGAACAACTGGGATATACCCCCAACGACATCATCCAGGTTAATGACAATCTCTTCGCTATCGTCGTAAACTATTCGCACACCGTTGTGTTCATTGATGCCGAAGGCCATATGGTCGGCAAACTGCTCGACGGCGATACGGGTGACGGCGCGACTCCCAACTGCCGTTTCCTTGTCAGTGACGGTACATATCTCTATCTTACAGGATACGATCATCGCCTGTATTGCTATCTCGATCCCGACGATCCCGACAACTGGACCGAAGAATACTGGGACGAAGGCGGATATGTTGCCAAGATCGATCCAACGACTTTCAAAGTCATAGCCTACACGCCTGTGGGCTGGGAACCTGACCGTATCGCAATTTACGGCGGCAAACTGTTTGTGTTCAATTCAGGCGGATATGCTCCGGTCGCCAATCCAAGCACCAGCACGGATGAACATTCCGACTATGAGACCACCGTCTCGATCGTCGATCCCGAGACCATGACTGTTGAGCGAGTGCTTGATACGACCCGTATCAACCTCTACCGCGGTCTGAGCCAATCGGGCAAGTGGCTGCTCGCCAATTCAGCCGGCGACTATTACAGTATTTATCCCTCGATGATACTCATCGACTGCGATAAGGTGCTGGCCGGTGATCCGGATGAGGAATGTTACGTATATAATCCGAATTTTGCCTCCACCTACAGCACCGCTACCCTCGACGGCAAATTCATGGCTATCGGCTCTGCGTTCTCCTACGACTCGATGGGATATGAGTACAAGTATATCACACTTGATCCGCAGGAGTTCTGGGACGGCAACGACGGCAGCAACGTCAGCAACTCGGGCATCTACGAAGAGATGCCCGGCACGATGCTCGATGACATCAGGTCCTTCTCATATCCTTACGACATATACCAGAATCCCTACTCCGGTTACTATTATGCCACTGATGCCGGGGCCGCGACTTCCGGCGACGAATCTGGCGGCCTGCTTTACCAGTGGGATCCGGAAGGCAACCTGGTCGACTCGTATACTGTAGGCGTATTCCCGGCACACATCCTGGCTGTGAAACCCCACAAGTCGCCTGTCAGGTTTGTCCTGAGCTCTAAAACTCCGACCGCAGCCCTCATTGCCAAAGACGGCAGCGAAAAGATCGACCTCACGACACCGGTGAGCGGCACCACATATAGTCTCGACATTTTCGACGGAGAGTATACACTCGTGGCATATAACAAGAACGGAGAAGAAGCCGGCAGCATAGAACTCAGCATCCCCGACAGTTTCGAGGAGCAGACGTTTACTATCCAGGCTCCGACTATTTATGCCACTAATTCAGGATGGAGCTACGGCACGGATTACACCGTCGACGTAGTTGTCACCTCTCCGGCCGGCGAAGCACGCACAGTCACTTTGGGCAAAAGCACAACAGAAGGGCGCCAGCATTTCCTGGCTCTGAAGGGTGATTCCTATCGGGCCGCATTCATGCCTTCCGAAGCTCATGTGGCCGAGGGCTATGCGACGGTATACCGCAACGGTACACTGACTTTCGACGCTACCGCCTCCGCAGCAATACCTATGGCCGGAAACATGGTTATCACCCTCCCTGCCGACGCTTCGCTGCAGATCGGCCGCAAGACGAATCATTTTGTTGACTTCACTCCCGTGGAAGCCGCATCGTCTGAGACCGCCGACGGCGTCCGGACCGTCACTTACAGTCTGCCCGAGGGAGAGACTTTCTACTATCGCACATGGCGTGAAGGTGGTCTGACGCAGGCCGGTTACTTTGTCATGAATTCGCAGGCGTTGCCTTCGCTCGAATTCAACGAGGCATCTTACACGGAGATTGATCCCCGGACGGTCAACCATGACTTCTCGGCAAACGACGGTTATGAGACGGGCGATATCCTTGTCAATGTCAATGAACGCGGTCATCTGAACCTTTCGAAAGGCGATAGCTTCCGCGCCCACGCCATGCGTTCATGGCAGATAATCGACGGCATCACGAGCAACAATTTCGTGGAACCCGATTTCCATTTCACGGCTTATAATGTCACGATCGACACCAAGGCCGGTACGGCAGTTGTCGACGCCGAGCCGTCGGAGACAGTAGTAAGCATCTCACACGAACCCGGTTCGGCATGGGCCGACATCAAGGCTGTCGGTTCGGGTACGGCCATAGTCCTTGTCACCTATGACGCCATCCGCACCGTTTATTATGACCGCAACGGCGCAGAGAAACCGTTTACCGGTGGCGATCTGTGGGGCGCCATATGGCCCGAGAACACAGCCGTATATGTTGTCACTGTAGACCAGCGGTCAAATTCGCGTCCCGAGATGTCGCTTCACAAAGAATTCAATGTCGAATCCGAGAAAGTAGCCGGATTCAACCTTGATGCCGAACACGATATCTTCTATTTCCCCGACACTGAGGAAGGCTACCTCTACACTGTGAAGCCCTACAATGTCAAGAAAGACAAAGAGGGTGTGTGGGTTTCGAGTCCTGTCATCACCGAGGACGGTGTGACCTATACTGAATTCACACCTTGCGAGAGCAACGGCGACGGCTCATACAATGTACTGCTGCGCGAAGGCCGCAACATCATCCGTCTTGTGAGCGTGGCCAACTGGTCGACCTATCAGGTAGTGACAGCGCATGCCTGCGGCACAGAGATCACTAATCTCACCAGCCCGGGCAGTGAATTCAAGGCAGGCGATGAAGTCGAGGTGGCCTTCACCGGACTCCGTCATCCGTCGAACAAATTGGCGGGCATCTATAATATGTCGGCCAAGATTGTCTACAATAATCTTCCCGACGGAATTTCTATCACGACCGGAAGTAATCAATATAAATTCGGCTCGGCCGACGGAGCGCGGTCGTTCAAGTTCACCGTTCCCGAAAGCGTGGCACGCTCCGGCGAGAGCTATACCTTCTCCGGCGGCGCCATCCAGGTGACCGGATTTGGCGATCCTTTCGGCAGTCACCGCGACATTTCGCCCGAATTCGGCCGGTCGCCCAACTTTACCGCCGTATCCCACAAGGCTATGCTTGGCGTATTGCCGACCCTCACTCTTGATCCGAAAAGCACTTCGGGTGTTGAGGATGTCAGCGTATCCGCCGAACCTGTCATGTATTACAATCTCCAGGGCATTTCATCGTCCGAGCCGTTCCGCGGTCTGAATATTGTGGTATATTCCGACGGGTCTGTCCGCAAGATTCATTACAATCTCTGAAAATGAAGCGAATCATAATTTCTTTCGCAGCCCTTTGTGCCGGCATCGCCGTGTCTCACGCCACTCAGGTATGCCTTGAGGTGAACACTGTTTCCCCCACGGTCACTCTGCAGTCGGTGGAGACCGGCTCGCCGGTCTCCATCGGCTCGCCCGACAAGAGTCGGAAATACATGTTTGAGACCGCGCCGGGCCGGTATCTCCTTACTGCCTACGGTACGGACGGCTCGACTGTCAACGGCACGATCGTCGTAGAGATCGTGGCCGATCCGCAGCCCACGCCGGATTATGATGGCTACGACGTGCAGCAGCTTAAACTGATTACCTGCACGGCATATGCCACAAACTCCGGCTGGTCGGCAGACGAGGGCGATTATTCGCTTTCTGTCACTGTGTCGTCGCGCGAAGGCGTCATTCAGGAAATGGTACCCGGCCATTCGATCAATTCCGGACGCCTGACATTCCTGGCGCTCGAAGGACACACCTACTATGCGACTTTCTCGCCTTCGGACGCGCACCGTGCCGAGGGATATACTGACGTGTATAAGTCGGGAACACTGAACTGGAACGTAAATGTCTCCTGCTCTATTCCCAAGGCGGCCCCGCTTTCGGTCACCTTACCGCACGGCGCCTCTCTGGCACTTGGTGTGAAATTCGCTCACTTTGTCGATTTCACACAGGTGCAGCCCGAGTCAGTCCGTGATGAGGGAGAGAATACGGTCTACACTTACAGTCTTGCGGTAGGACAGGTCTACAACTACCGTGCGTCTCTTGCGGGAGGCCTCACCCACGCCGGCTATTTTACGATGGCCGCAGGTGACAAGGCTCCCGATCTGTCGTTCACTGAAGCTGATTTCAATGCCGCTCAGCCTGATATGGTAAAACACTCCGTCGAGGCCAACGAGGGGTACGAGACCGGCGATATATTTGTCAACATCAATCATCGGAATCATCTCGTGCTCCGACAGGGCGAAGTGTTCTCAGCGCTTGCCATGCGCACCTGGCAGCTGACCGAGAACCAGACCAACAATTACTTCATGGAGCCCGACTTCCATTACACGGTCATTGATCTGGACGGAAAACCATCCACCGATGTAATTGAAGTGACGCAGCATCCCGGATCGGCATGGTGCGACATTACAGCCAAAAGCGAGGGTACGGCCATCGTACTTGTGACTTATGACGCCATAGCACTGAACTACTTCACATCGTCGGGTGTGCGGACGCCCTATATGGGCGGTGAGATCTGGGGGGCAATCTGGCCGGAGAACACCGCGGCGTACGTGGTCACTGTCGGTTCCGAAGCCACCGGTATAGAACCGAACATGCTTATAAACGAAGCATACAACGACGGTGCCAAAAAGCTGGCCGGGAAGTATGTCGACGCCGAGCACGATGTGTTCTACTACCTCGACACCGAACCGGGTTTTGAATATACGTTCACACCGCAGGGCGCCGACCGCGTCACTATCGCATATCCTACGATCGACGGACGCATGGCGACCTATACAGGCTTCGGCACCGAGGGCGTCACGGCTAATCCCGACGGTTCATATACCGTGCTTCTCAAAGAGGGTCGACAGATCGTAAGGCTTTCCGATGCATCCGGACATTCAGTATACCAGGTACTGACTGCAAAACCGTGTCACCGCACGATTACCAACGCATCGCGCCCCGGGAGCACGGTGTTCCAGCCCGGCGACCAGATTAAAATTCAGTATTCCGGGTTGCGCCACCCGGCCAACAAACTCGCCGGAATTTATAATATGTCGGCATATGTCACCTACAACGGCATTCCCAACGGCTCGTCGCTCATTCTCGGCGCAGGCCAGTATACTTTCGGGTCAGTGCCTTCGGCCCAGGCCGTCACGGTCGACATCCCCGCCGACATTGATCTGTCGGTAACCCCGTCGATCGTGATGGACGACGGAGTCATCCAGGTCAACGGCTACGGCGACCCGATCGGCAATCACCGCAACATTGACCGCGTTGCCGGCCGCTCGCCCAACTTTACCGCCGTGCCTCACAAGACCTATTTCGGTTCAATCCCTCCCGTGACCATTCAGCTCACGCCCTACCGTGAGTTCGAGATCGAGGTGCGCTGCGATGTTCGCGACGCTGAATTCACAGTGCTGGCACCCGACGGATCGCCCGTCCTCCCCGACGACTCAGGCCGGTATGCAGGCTCCTACGGCACCTATACCGTCAGCGCCGGCAAGCCCGGTTACCGCCGCTTCTCGTCGACCTACGTCATAGGCGATGATGCCGACGGCCTCCAGGTATTTGAAGTGAACATGTCGCCCGCTCCCGAAGGAGCCTGGGACGGTGCCACCTTCACCGAGCCGGAGCGGAGCCTCTCGGGCGTGTATCTGATAACGACCGGTGCCGAGCTCGCCTGGTATGCCGCTGCCGCCGACCGCGGCGATGCCGTACTGATGAACGACATTGACCTCGCCGACTATCCATGGACGCCCATCGGTACAAGCTACAGCGCCCCCTTCGCCGCCACATTCACCGGCGCCGGACACACCGTCAGCGGTCTCTTCATAGCCGATCCAGACGCCGACAACCTCGGCCTGTTCGGCTACGCCCAGGGTACCGCCGAGGCACCCGCCGCCATCACCGGAGTCACCGTTGCCGGCTCAGTTGCCGGCAACCGCTATGTGGCCGGCCTGCTCGGCTGCGCCGGAAAGTACGTCACCGTCGACACCTGCGCCTCCTATGCCGATGTCAACGCCCGCGGCAAGGGAGCCGCCGGCATTGTCGGCTTCCTCTCGGGGGCCACATCCTCCGTGTCGCACTGCTACAACGCCGGAGCCGTTACCGCCTCCGACGCCCATGCCGGCATCGTCGGAGCCATCAACGCCGGATGCACCGCCGTCTCATACGTGTTCAACGTCGGCACCGTCAGCCCCGGCCCCATGGCATCGGCCTGCGTCGGTTCGAAAGTAGACAAGACCGGCGTCGCCCACGCCTATGCCACTGAGGCCGGCCAGGCCGACGATCCATCCGTCATAGTCTCTCCTGAGGACATGGCATCCGGACAGGTCGCCTACCTCCTCGGAAACCCCTTCGGCCAGCTTATCGGCACCGATGCGCATCCCCGCTTCGGCGCTCCCCTAGTGTACTACGACGAAGCAGCCGACCGCTACTTCAACCAGACCGGAATCCTCGGCAGCCCCGCCGCGATCTTCGACGAAGCTGCCCCCGTGCGGTACTACAACCTCCAGGGCGTCGGCTCGACGCGCCCCTTCCGCGGCTACAACATCGTCGTAAGCTCCGACGGGTCTGCCCGCACCACTTACATTCCGTGAACAACCTGCCATAAACAATAATTTCTGTTTTTTCCAGGCCGGGGCCGTGTGTGAACACATCCCCGGCCTATTTCATTACATCCCCGGAATGGCCTTAAAGATGCAGGTAAGGACGCAGTGCATCGACATAGGCCATGAAAGCGTAGGACCCAAATGGAGTGACTGAAACGGCAGTGCGCGGACGCCGCCCATTTTTGTTGTGAAAATGAATCTTTCGTGTCGTTCAAAGAATAATATTACGTTTTCGTTATTTTTTTGCTGAAAAAATTGGTAGTATTACAAAAATGTTATACCTTTGTGGCGCAAAACTAAACAAGTATTATTACGTGAAACGCTATCACCCGATATGAAAGTAAGCATTGAAAAACAATCGGACGGCACATATATCGCCTATAACACCGATGGCGAACACTGCACACTTATCGGCACCGGCAACACCGTAAAAGAGGCAAAGGCAGATTTCTTTAATTCCATAGAGGAAGTCAGCAGTGATTACGTCGAGCGTGGTCAGGCGATTCCGGCCGAACTCACTACCGAGGTAGAATTCCGCTTTGACATATCATCTTTGTTTGAGTATTACCCGATGTTCAACGTCAGCGCCCTCGGGCGTTACCTTGGCATCAATCCCGGACTCATGCGTCAGTACCGCAAAGGCGACACTCCTATCTCCGACAAACAACTCGAAAAAATTGAAGCCGGTATTCACCGCCTCGCCGCCGAATTAGCCGCTCTTCGTCTTGTTTGATTACCACTCCATTTCATTTCAAGAGTGGCTGCACCCTCGCCAATTCCGGCGAGGGTGTTTTGCGTTCTTGCCTTTTTGTTATCTATTTTGTCGGGCGGCCGGTTCACTTTTGCAGGTCGGCACTTGCGTGTTGGGGTTACGCCCCGCCGCCGAGGGCCTTGTACAGGTTGATCATCGCCAGGTACTCGTCGCGCACGGCGTTGATCAGCGAGATCTGTGCGTCGAAATACCGCCGGTACGAGTCCATCACGTCAATGTAGCTGATCGTTCCCCCGATGTATTGCCGGTTGGTGAGCGTGACATACTTGAAGGCCGCGTCTCGCAGCTCGGTGCGCCGCTCTACCGTCTGTCGCACCGAGTTGTAGACAGCGATGGCGTCCGACACCTCGGTGAAAGCCGCCACCACCGCCTTCTCATAGCTGTGGCGGGCCTGCTCGTATGCCGCCACCGAGGCCTTGTAGCGTCGCCGGTTGCGACCGAAATCGAAGACGGTACCCGCGACGGTGCCCAGCACGTACGAGAACGGCGACGCAAGCAGATGCGCGAACTCGTCGTTCTCCCATCCGCCCGTCAGTGCAAGCCGCAGCCGGGGAAACTGGTCGGAATACGCCACTCCGCACTGCGCCATGGCCGCCCGCAGGCGCTGCTCTGTGGCGCGAAGGTCGGGTCGCCGCTGCAGTAGCTCCGACGACACCGACGCCGGAAGCATCGCGGGCTGCCGGTGCATCAAATCGATATTGACAGCGCCGATCTCTGCATCGGGGTATTCGCCCATCAGCAGCGTGATCGCATTGCGGGCCTGGCTGATGCGGCTTTCGAGGGCCGGAACGAGCGCGGCCGTCGTGGCATACTCGACCTGGGCCTGCTGGTAGACGACTTCCGACGTGAGGCCCCCCTGATAGCGGAGCCGTGCTTTCTCGACGCCTTCGGCGCGTGTGATGAGCGTGCGACGCACTATGTCGAGCTCAGACTCGAGGGCCACGAGATTGACGTAGGCTGTCGCTGTCTCGGCGATCAGTGTCATCTGCAGTGCTCGCCGGTCCTCGACCGAGGCGTTGTAGAGAGCCGCCGAGCGCTTTTGCCGCTGGCTGAGTCCGCCCCACAGATCGATCTCCCAGTTGAGGGTAACCTTGAGGTCGGTCTCCGGGTCGGTGGTCGAGGCCTGGCGGCTGTAATGGTTCGTCTCGTGGTTGCCGCCGGCCAGTGCGGTGACCGTGGGTGTGTAATTGAGCTTTTCGATGCCGTAGAGCTGCCGCAGCTCCTCGATGCGGGCGGCCGCGATCATCATGTCGTGATTATTGGCCAGCACCCGCCGGATTATCCGGGTAAGGGTCGAATCGGAATAGATCTGCCACCAGTCGGCATCGGCCATTGTGGCCGAGTCGACTTGCACGGCGGCAATGGCGGGCGGCAGATTCAGCTCGGGGGCCTTGAGGTTCTTCACTCCGGAACATGAGGCCAGGGCCGCCGCAAGGGCAAAAATGAATATGAGGTTGCGTGACATAGTTCAGGCGTTTTGTTTAGCTTTTCTTTTTGACGACCGGCGCTCTTTCAGGTCATAGACCAACACGAAGAAGAACGGCACGAATATGATGCCTGCCGTGATGGCCACGAGCATCCCGAAGAACACACCGGTGCCGATGTCGCGGCGTGCGGCCGATCCCGGACCTGTGGCGAACAGCAGAGGCAGCAGGCCGAGCATGAATGCCAGCGAAGTCATCACGATCGGGCGGAAACGCAGCGACGCAGCGTGTCGGGCGGCAGCAGCCGGGGTGAGCCCGCGGTCGACACCTTCCTTGGCAAACTCTACTATGAGGATCGCATTCTTCGCCACAAGCCCTACCAGCATGACAAGTCCGATCTGAAAGAAGACGTTGTTTTCAAGTCCGCACAGCCATATGCCCAGGTAGGCGCCAAGGCCGGCGACGGGCAGCGACAGTATCACGGCTATCGGGACGCTCCAGCTTTCGTAGAGAGCGGCAAGCACGAGGAATACAAACAGGAACGCCAGTGCGAGCACCACTCCGGTATTGCCCGATTCGTGTTTCTGCTGATACGACAGTCCGCTCCATTCGATGCCTATATTGTCGCCGAGATATTCGCGCGCAAGTGTTTCGATATCCTGCATGGCTTCGCCCGAAGAATAGCCTTGCGCGGCTTCGCCCGACAGAGTTATGGCATTGAACATATTGAACCGCGCCATGGTACCAGGCCCCGTCGTGTAGTGCGAGGTCCCCAAAGCCGTTATCGGGATCATCACTCCGTCGCGGCCGCGCACGAAGTAAAGGTTGAGGTCGGCCCTCGTTCCGCGATAAGGCGCGTCGGCCTGCATGTAGACACGGTAGATGCGGTTGTACATATTGAAGTCGTTGATGTACTGTGATCCCGAGAGGGCTTTCATGGTCGAGAACACATCGCTAACGTCGACGCCCAGAAGGCGCGCCTTGTCGCGGTTGACATCGAAATACAATTGCGGAATATCGGGTTGTACCGATGCCGACACACCGGCAAGCGACGGTATTGTGGCCGCGCGCGTCACGATGCTGTCGACGGCAGCCTGCAGCTGGGCGTATGTTGTCTCGCCGCGTGCTTCCAGCACCATCTCGAAACCGCCTGAGGTTCCCAGGCCGGGGATGATCGGAGGCGATGACACGCGGACGTCACTCTCGGCGTATGCCTTGAATTCCTTGAGCACGCGGTTGCGCACATCATCGATGCCGCTCCCGGTCCGTTCGTCCCAGGGCTTGAGTATCACAGTCAGCGTCGAGTGAGCCTGATTGGTGCCGACACGTGGCGATGATCCGGTGACATTAAGCACATATTCGACGTCGGGATCATTCTCAAGGAATTCCATGGCGCGTTCGGTCACGCGGCGTGTACGCTCCAGTGTGGCTCCTTCGGGCAGTGCAAGCTCTACCGTGAAGTATCCCTGGTCCTCGGGCGACATAAAGCTCATCGGCACGATCCGGTTGAGTATGTATATTCCCACGAGAGCTATCCCGAAGAATGCCAGCATACGCTTGGGAAAGCGAAGGGCATCGCCGATACGGCGCCCGTAAAAACGGTTGCCGCGGGCAAGCCACAGATTGATGAGGCGGAATATTTTCGGACGGCGTTCGCCCGAAGACGGCTTGAGCAGCCGGGCGCACATCACGGGCGACAGTGTCAGTGCCACAATGGTGGAGATAATGACCGACACGGCGATCGTTATTGTAAACTGGCGGTAAAGCTGGCCGGTGATTCCGGGCAGGAAGCTCACCGGAATGAATACCGCGCAGAGCACAAGCGACATACCGACAAGTGCCGATCCAAGATTCTCCATCGCTTTTTGTGTCGCCTCCATCGGCGGCAGATGCTCTTTGTTCATTATACGGTCTACGTTCTCCACCACGACTATGGCGTCATCTACCACAATGCCTATGGCGAGAATGAGCCCGAGCAGAGTCAGCAGATTGAGCGAGAATCCGAATATGAGCATTATCCCGAATGTGCCGATCAATGAAATCGGCACGGCAATGACCGGAATAAGTGTGGCGCGCCAGTTCTGCAGCGACAGGTACACCACAAGAATCACCAATATCAGAGCTTCGAAGAACGTACGGTAGACGTGGTGAATCGACTCTGAAATGTATGTGGTCATGTCGAACGGAATCTGATAGGTAATGCCCGAAGGAAACGATTCGGATATTTCTTTCATTGCCTCCTTGACATTGTCGGCCACTTCCATGGCATTGGCGCCCGGAAGCATGGTGATGTTCAGCACGGCGGCATTACCGCCGTTGATGCCGCTTTCGGTCGCGTACGACGATGCCTCGAGCGACACACGAGCCACGTCGCGCAGACGGATGATCGATCCGGCCGCATCCGCACGGAGAACGATATCCTCGAATTCCTTGACACTTGACAGACGTCCCCGCGCCACGATAGGCATCGTCACATCGATGTCCTCGGCGGGCGTCTGACCGATCACACCTGCCGCCGATTCGCGGTTCTGGTCCTTCAGTGCGTTCTGAATATCCTTGACTGTGAGGCCCAGGTCGGCAAGCTTGTCAGGCATGAGCCAAAGCTGCATCGCATAGTAGCGCGAGCCTACCGAACTGACGGACCCCACCCCGTCGATGCGCCGGAGCATATCGACGACGTTCAGCGTCGCATAGTTGCTCAGATAAACTTCGTCGTACTTGGGATCCGATGACATGATCGTGATGGTCATCAATCGTGTCGACGTCTCTTTGGCTACCGAAATGCCGTTCTGAACCACTTCAGCCGGCAGTCGGCTTTCAGCTTTCTTGATGCGGTTCTGCACATCGACGGCTGCCAGTTCCGGATCAGTGTCGATATCAAAAGTTATCAGGGCGTTGAATCCGCCGGAGTTCGACGATGACGAACTCATATATATCATGCCGGGCGTGCCGTTGATCTCCTGTTCGATCGGAGTAGCCACCGCCTGCGTCACAGTCACAGCGTCCGCTCCCGGATACGATGCCGAGACCCTCACCACCGGCGGCACGATCTGCGGATACTGGTCTACCGGAAGCAGTGCCAGGCCGATGGCGCCGACGATGACGATCACCAGCGACATGACGATCGCGAAGACCGGATGACTGAGAAAGAAATTTTTCTTCATAGCTTAAGACCGTTTATTCTTCATCGTTTTCAGCTACTGAGGCAGAATCCGCTTCAACCGGGATCACCTTCATGCCATGCTTGAGCTTGTGGAAGCCCTCCACCACAATATTCTCTCCCGCCTCAAGACCGCGTTCCACGATAATCGAATTATCGAACTCAGGTCCCGTCTCCACATAGCGGCGCTCGACAATGCTGTCGGGCTTCACCACATAAATATACGAAGCACCCTTCTCAATCTCAAGCGCTTTTGTCGGCACGGTAATTGCCTCCTCGCGCACATCCATCAGCAGCTTCACCCGTGTGAACTCACCCGGAAGCAGAGTGTGATCCGGATTCGGCATCTCGGCGCGTACAGAGAATGTGCCTGTCTTCGGATCCACTTTCGGATCGGCAAAGTCTACAAGCCCGTGATAGGGATATGCCGTCCCGTCGGCAAGAGTTACCGTGACATACGGCGACCACGACCGGTTGCTGTTGGCCTGGCCGAAATTGACATTACGCGACTTGCTGTTCAGATAATCCAGCGCCGTCATCGAAAAGTCCACCTTCACCGTGTCGCTGTTCACCACTACGGCGAGAAGCGATTTGGCTCCCGGTCCGACAAGAGTACCGATATCGGCGTTACGTTCGGAAATGTAGCCTGAAATCGGCGACTTCACGGTCGTATAGCCCAGCGTCTGCTCGGCTTGGGTCAGTTCGGCCTCGCTGACGGTGACGTCCGCCGCAGCCGTCTCGTACGCAGCTTCGGCATTATCCAGGTCCAGCCGCGACGCCGCATTCTGCTCGTACAGCGGCCGGATGCGTTCAAGATCGCGCGTCGCCTTCTGCAGCGTCGCCCTGGCCTTGTTGAGCTGGGCACGGGCCTTCATCACCTGCGCCCGGTACACTGTCGGGTCGATCACGAACAGAGTCTGTCCTTTGTGGATAAACGTCCCCTCCGCAAAGAGCATCGATTCAAGATATCCTTCGACTCGGGCGCGTACCTCTACATATTGTTTGGCACGGATACGCCCGACGTATTCGCCGTAGATCGACACATCGGCCGGAAATACCTGCTGTACTTCCACTACCGGCTCCTCCGCCGGCCTATTGTCCTTGTGCAGCAGTGCTACTATAACTGCTGCGGCTCCGGCCACAGCGGCGCCAGCCGCGATCCATACCCATGGGCGCTTGTATAAGTGTTTCATGTTCGGTGATGAATTCATAGAGTTCTGATCGATTTTGTATATTAACAAATGAATTTCCGCCATTGTTCGTGCACGGACATTGGCATTCATTTTATTCGCTGAAAGTTCGGAAATCCGGTCTGCGTATCTTAAGCCACGCAGCCGGATCCGGAACAGAGAGTGTGAGCGGCAGCCTCAGGTATCTGACTTCCGATGCATTATATAATAATATTCAGAGCAGACTCGCCGCCCGTAATTTCACTCGCGATACCTGGTCGGATTCATGCCAAGATTGTGCTGCACATACCGGCTGAAATATGCCGCAGACGAAAAATTGAACATAGACGCGATCTGCACCAGGCTGAGCGTCTTGTCGCGCAGGACACGCGCGAGATCGAGAGTAGTATAACGGTTTATCCAGTAATTTGCCGCATATCCGCTCACACGCTTCGATACCTCGGAAAGATACTTTGGCGTCACGCAGATCGCATCGGCATAGTATGTGACTTCGCGGTGGCGCCTGTACGTGCCGTCCTCGAGCATTGACAGAAAGCGGTTCATGATCGATGCCTGCGGACCCGTGACGCTTTCCATGCCGCTGTTTGTCGAATGGAAATCAAAGAAGTCGAGAATTGCCGACTGCACCGCGTTGGCGAGAATCTCTCTGTAGAACTTATGCGACGTCTGCCCCAGGCGGTAGCCGATCCACCGAAAATCACGCTCGCACACAAATCTCTGTTCATCATCAAGATGTATTACAGGATTCATGAACAGCGACACCTGTCCGCGCATGCCGTAGTTGGTCTGCGGCGTACAGAGTTCGACGAACGACGACGACACATACAGATTCCGCACCGCAAAATCATCCGATACCCGGATGTCCGACATCAGCTTGCCCTTGCGGACGATTATCAGATCGCCCTGCACCATCATGAAATCATGCCCGTTGAACCTGAACGTACATTTGCCGCCGGTACATAGGGCATGCGCCAGATATCCGCTGTAAGCATCAGTGCCGATGCCCTCCAGTGAGTCTGACAGGATTATATCTTTCATAGTTTCCATCGCACAAAATTACTGCTTCCGTCAAAATCGGGCAAGCGCGTCCGTTGACACATTTTCGCCGTCTGTTGACATAAAATTTTTT
This sequence comes from uncultured Porphyromonadaceae bacterium, assembly GCA_902470475.1. Lineage (GTDB taxonomy): Bacteria > Bacteroidota > Bacteroidia > Bacteroidales > Muribaculaceae > CAG-873. The sequence continues at coordinate 74,120 of CABRGT010000003.1, forward strand.
AGAATACGAAATTTACCGAATTCTTATGTCGCATCAATTTCGCACAAAATTATATATTTTCAGGCAAACACATGACACTCACCTCTTACCTAAATTACAGAATCTGTTACCATTCTTTCCTGAAATTTGACATTTTCGTAATTTCAACCGGAAAATGTCACATTATGCGATATTTTTATGAAAATTTTATCGTCAATTTTGATTTTTGTTTGATTATTCATACCTTTGTGTTCTGTAATGATGTCGTACAACATATAAATCCTCCGCACCTTCCATGGGAATGATTAAATCCGCTATCGAAAAGGTTATCAACGACGATATGGCCGAGATCTGGTCGATTCTGAACCAGGCTGAGAAGCGCCAGATTGTCGAGAACTTCAACATACAGACATTTAAGAAGAATCAGTTCATCTATGCCGAAGGCGACGAACCCGAATACCTGTGGTGCCTGCTGAAGGGCAAGGTCAAGAAATTCAAGGAAGGTGTCGGCGGAAGAGTACAGATACTCAGGTTGATACGCCCGGTCCAGTACTTCGGCTACAGAGCCTATTTCGCCAACGAGCCATATGTGTCGAATGCAGCTGCGTTCGAGCCCTCAACGCTCGGGGCGCTCCCGCTTACACTCGTGAGGCAGATGATCGACAGCAACCGCGAGCTCGCCTGGTTCTTTATCCGCGAGCTGTCGAGGAATCTTGGCGGATCCGACACCCGCATCGTGAATCTCACGCAGAAACATATCCGCGGACGCCTCGCCGAGGCGCTGATGGTGCTCCGCGACAACTATGGCTACGAAGACGACGAATCCACGCTCAAGATTTACATGGCCCGTGAAGACCTGGCCAATCTGTCGAACATGACAACCGCTAATGCCATCCGGACGCTGTCGACGTTTGTCACAGAAAAACTCATAGCCGTCGATGGCCGCAGAATCCGGATCATCAACGAACCTCAGCTGCGGAAGATCAGCAAGTTCGGTTAAGGGCCTCGGCTGTAAGCCGCAGGATCTTGCCGTTAGAAGTACGCGGCAACCTGTCGGTCATGACGATTACTGCCGGTTTCCATCCTTTGGGGAGTTCCAGCAAGTCTATCGAATTCCATAACATGTCCGTAGCCGACGCATCGCCTTCCGCGACCAGCGCGACACATTCGCCCCACTTTTCCGACGGATGCCTCACCACGTAGAACGGCTGGGTTACTACGCACGAAAGCCTGCGTTCGATCTCCTCCGGGTGTAGCTTGATTCCTCCACTGTTGATGACATTGTCAGCCCGGCCGCGCCACACGAACGACCGTTCGTCGACCAGATCCACCACATCGTTTGTCGTCAGGCTATGCCATGAGAAATCATCCGCATGCACGACAAGGCATCCCCGGCTGTCGGTAGAAAAAGCTATGTTCGGCATTGCGTGATAAGCCATGCCCGGCTCACCTATCCTGCGCAGCGCCACATGGCTGCATGTCTCAGTCATTCCGTATCCGATGAAAGCATTTATGCCCGAACTGACGATCCGCCGTTCAAGATCCCTGCTTAAAGGCGCTCCACCGATCAGAAGGTTAGATATATGCCCTGTTGATCCGGCATCGGCAAGAATGGAGGGCACCTGACTGGGAACGACACTCAGCAGGTCGATCCGCTCGTCCACGACTACGGTGTTGGATACCGGAAACTGCCGCAGACGGCAACCAGCTGCCACAGATCTCACGACCATCATTTTTCCGGCAATATAGTCTATCGACAGTGGCAGTCCAAGTACCGAGCCGGAATCAATGTCGAAAAATTCATTTGTATTTCGTGCCGATATGAGCATATCATGCTTGAGCAGCAGTATGTCCTTGGGCGTCCCTGTCGAGCCGCTCGTGCGGGCACACACTGTTGGCAAGCCGTTATTCCATTCTTCAATAAAAGCGTTCAACCGTTCCACGATAGTTCAGGAAGTTGAAAATCCTTCTCGGGATTCAGATACAGCCTGTCGCCACGCAGTTCAAGCCCGGACGGAATATTATTGTTGTAAAGCAGTCCGGTGCCGAGTCCCTGCGGCATTTTCACACCACGTCGTGCTGTCCACGCGGCAATGGCCTTCAGCCCGACATTCGATTCCAGTGCGGACGTCGCCCACCACTTTATGTGGCGCGCCTGGGCAAGATCGGCCCACAGATCAGCGCCCGACAGGCCGCCGCATAGCGCCGGTTTAAGAATGATGTATTGTGGCCGCACGGTATCCAGCAACCGCTCCGCCGACTCCCTGTCGGGCGTCCCGATGAGCTCTTCATCGAGCGCTATGTCAACCGGCGACTGACGGCATAGCGCAGCCATCGTTTCGATCTGGCCGGCTTTGACGGGCTGCTCGATAGAGTGTATCGCAAAATCGGACAGTCTCTTCAGTTTTTCGAGCGCGCTGTCTGCCGACATGCTCCCGTTGGCGTCAAGACGCAGCTCGAGGGTCCCCGGACTGTATCGCTTTCTGATATATCCGAGCAGTTCGAGCTCGCTTTCGAAGTCTATGCCGCCGATCTTCAGCTTCAACACACGAAAGCCATCGGCAAGTTTCGCATCTATCCGGCGGCGCATCTCCTCCCGGTCGCCCATCCATATGAGCCCGTTTATCGGAATGCCTTCCTCGCCTCTGAGAAATGGTGTCGAAACCGTATCAACGAGCCCGGCATCGATCATGGCCGATTCGATGCCGAAGATTACTGAGCTGTACGGCGACGGGCTGCCGCCGCATGCCGCGTCGAGCTGTTTCTGATAATCGGGTCTGTCGTCGTCGCCCAGTCCTTTGAATAAGGCTGCCTCGCCGTATCCGAACCCGCGGCCGTCGGCGCGCGGGATGCGAATGAGGTACGTGTCCTTGTACGTCATGGCCTGTCGCGACGTACGGGCAAGGAACTTGAAATCCAGCCTGTATGGTGACCACTGGGCCTTCATCATCCGGGAAATTGCGGGAACTGATCGAAGTCGGGATCGCGTTTTTCGAGAAAGGCGTTCTTGCCTTCCTGAGCCTCGTCCATAAGATAGTACATAAGAGTGGCATCGCCGGCAAATTCCATAAGGCCGTGCTGTCCGTTGAGTTCGGCGTTCAGTGCGCGCTTGATCATACGGATGGCAAACGGGCTGCGCTTCATGATAGTGCGGCACCAGTCGACCACTTCGTCTTCAAGACGGTCAAAAGGAACCACTTTGTTGATCATACCCATTTCGAGCGCTTCCTGAGCGGTATACTGACGGCACAGATACCATATCTCACGGGCTTTCTTCTGGCCGACGCAACGTGCCAGATACGACGAGCCGAATCCTGCGTCGAAACTACCCACCTTGGGACCGGTCTGACCGAAACGCGCGTTTTCAGAAGCAATCGTAAGGTCACAGATAACCTGCAGCACATTGCCGCCGCCTATCGCGTAACCGTTGACCATGGCTAACACCGGCTTGGTCAGCGACTGTATGGTCTTGTGCAGTTCAAGAACATTGAGTCGCGGCGTTCCGTCGGCATCGCGGTAGCCGCCGCGGTCCTTGTAGTTCTGGTCGCCACCCGAGCAGAAAGCCTTGTCGCCTGCGCCCGTGAGAACGATCACGCGCACATCGGAATGCTCGCGGCAGTAATTGAATGCATCGAGCATTTCGAAGTTGGTCTTTGGACGGAATGCGTTATATACCTGGGGACGGTTGATGGTAATCTTGGCTATGCCTTCGAACTGTTCGAAAAGGATATCTTCATAAACCTTGATAGTCTGCCATTCTCTTTTAGCCATGTTATATCGAATTATAATATTTGTGCAATACTTTATTATCTGTTTCGGAATCAGTTATCACGTCGATTATCAGCCGCGACGAACCAGCTTGTGCGAGTGCCGCTGACAGAGCCTGTCGGGAATCGGCCTTGATATATCTTAGGCCGAATGCTTCGGCCAATCCCTCAACCGGCAGGTTGACAGGGCCCGAAATCAGGGGTTCGAGTTCCGGGAGGTGACGTGTCGTGTCGATGTATCGGAATATTCCGCCGCCGCGGTTATTCATCACGAATATTGTGAAGTTGTCGGGAATGAAAGTCGTGGCAAGGGCGCCCATATCATATTGCAGGCTCATATCCCCGATGATCAGCACCGTGCGGCGATCGGATGCCGCCGCATAACCTATTGCCGTGGACGCCGAGCCATCGATACCGCTGACACCGCGGTTGCAGCCAACACCGGCAGTGTGGCTTACATCGAACAATTGTGCGTATCGGATACTCATGCCGTTGCCGATCTGTACATTACAGCCACGGGAATGTTCCAGTATGTCATGAATCGCGACCAGTTGCGACCACCTGGCGTTGACTGCCATCTCACGGGCAGCCTTGTGTGCCTCTTTTGAACACGACAGCCAGAAAGCCTTGAAGCCGTCCGTAACATTTGCATCTCCGGGCAGCAGTGAGGATAGCGCCGTGTCATTATTTACTGATATAGCGTCACGGTCAAATATGTCGTAATACTTTTGGGACAATAGCGAATTGCCGATCTTGACGACGCGGTCGGGGAGCGGCGCATCCTTGCAGTGAAGTCCGGCCGTAAGAGTCGGATCGACATTGGTGACGATATTGTCACATATATTGGTGATATTTGTGACTCCGGTATAGCCCTCAGCAAACACTACTGTACCGGGCAACGCTGCCATTCGCTCAAGAAGATTGGCGCTGATATGAGCGCCGGTCCCGACAAAAACAAATGTGTGGCCGCAGTAATCGGTTTCGGGTAAACGAGATAACTCATTTGCCGGCTCGCAGCCGAGTGTCTCGGTTTCCTTGCATTGCTGTTCGGTCAGCCGTCCCAGAGGAGCCGCAAGCTGGACATTTATATGAACCGGGCCAGGTGTCGCCTGCAGAGCCTCGTCGATGACAGCCGCCATGCGTTCGGAGGCATATTCTCCGAAGCAGCCAGAATCGGCTTCGCATTCGATATCAGTCGAATCCTTGATATATCCCGAATATATTCCCGGTTGCCGTATTGTCTGTGGCGCGCGTCGGCTGACCAGGTCGGCGGGACGGTCAGCCGTGATGACTATGAGAGGCACCGAGCTGTAGAATGCTTCGGCCACCGCCGGGCCGTAGTTGAGCGCAGCAGTACCTGAAGTACAACAGATCGCCACCGGTTGTGATGAGGCTCTGGCCATTCCGAGGCCTATGAAAGCTGCAGAGCGTTCGTCAACAACGGAAAAGACTTCAAGTCCCGGCTGACGCGAAAAAGCGACAATCAGCGGGGTATTGCGTGAACCAGGCGACACCACGACTCTTCGGATTCCTTTTTTATATAGAATACCGGCAAGCAGAATGCATACTTTTTTCTCGGTGTTTGTCATTTTTTTCAAATGAGTAAACAAAGTTACAACATTTTTTTGTTATTTTTGCAATGACAAATTCATCATGTTTAGAAAATTCCTGATTACGACTATAGCATTATCATTAGCCCTTATGGCCCCTGTCGCCTCGGCTGCGTCTCCCGATACGGTGCAGACAGCCAAGGATGATGTTGCCGATGTGCCTCAGCGGCCGGGAATCATTCAGCGAGTAATCAACTACTTCAATGAGTCTAACAAATCGCGTCCGACCGGCCGCATGGATTTCAGTTTCATAGGTGGTCCGCATTATTCATCGGATTCGAAATTCGGTATTGGTGTTGTTGCTTCGGGCATTTATACGACTAATCCGGAAGACACCACTCTGGCACCGTCCAATCTTTCAATAAAAGCCGACGCCACTACGGCCGCGCATTTCACGCTCACTGTCAGTGGCGAGCATATCTCGCCAAAGGACGTATACCGGCTGTCGTACGAAATCGACTATTCATATATCGATACGAAATACTGGGGCATCGGTTTTGACCAATGCAAGAACGACGCCAACGAATCGAAGTACAAATATCTTGCCTCCAACGCAAAAGTAGTGTTCGCACGCAATATGGGCAGTCATTTCTATTTTGGTCCGATCATGACATTCAATTACGTCCATGCCAGGGACTTCCAACATCCTGAACTGTGGGCCGGACTGCCGAGACGCATGTTCAGCTATGGCATAGGCGCATCTGTCCGCTACGATACCCGCGACAATACCACGGCTCCCTCGCAAGGCATCGTCATACGTATGGATCAGACTTTTGATGCCCGCTGGATGGGCAACCGCCACGGCTACAGCGTCAACGAGATGACGCTTGCCGGATACCGACAGATTTGGCGCGGCGGCATACTTGCGGCCCAGTTGCATTCGCGGATCACCTGGGGGGACACACCCTGGGGGATGCTGTCATACATAGGAGGAAGCCATAATATGAGGGGGTACTTCGAAGGACGCTACCGCGACAAGTCCGAGATTGACTTCTGCGCTGAACTGCGACAGCATGTATGGCGCCGGAATTCGGCAGTCATTTGGCTGGGGGTAGCATCTGTATTTCCCCGGTTTACAGACATACATTTCAATACTCTACTTCCGAATGCCGGTATAGGATACCGGTGGGAATTCAAAAAAAACGTAAACGTCAGAGTCGATCTCGGTTTTGGCCGACGACAGACTGGCATAATTTTCAGTATAAATGAAGCTTTCTGACTCCCGACAGGCGCTTAAGATATTTGATCCGGCCGTGCTGCTGTGCGTGCTTCCGTGCGCACTCATCATTCCCAATATAGTTCTTGATATAACCGATTACAGCAACTGGCTTGAAAAAATCGCCAATGTCATGCTGCCTTTCGGCGTCTATCTTTGGCTGCTTGGTCTTTCACGCAATACGGGGCGCACGGCGTTGCTGATGTTCCCCTTCATTTTTTACGCGGCATTTCAGGTCGTGTTGCTTTACCTTTACGGAGAATCAATCATCGCCGTGGACATGTTCCTGAATGTGGTGACGACCAATGTAGGCGAGGCTACAGAGCTTCTGGGAAATCTGTCGCTTGCCATAATGACCGTCATCGTGCTCTATCTTGTGCCTGTGATATGGTCGATTGTGTTGGTATGCCGTGGACAGACTGCTCCTTCATCTGTCACGGCAGTTGCGAGAAAGTATGGTATTATCAGTTTTCTTATCGGACTGGGCGCCATGATTGCCGCCTACATATTCTTGCCTACATTCAGTTTCTTCCGCGATGTTTTCCCGGCCAATGTAATCAATAATACAATTACGGCCGCGATAAGAACGGAAAAGACCCGCAAATACCCAGAGACATCGGCAGGATTCAATTTCCACGCTTCATCTACACGCGCTGACAGCCTTCCGGAGGTGTACGTTGTCGTGATCGGCGAGACCTCGCGTGCCGACAACTGGCAGTTGTTCGGTTACGGACGCAGCACCAATCCACGTCTGTCGCAACGCGACTCCCTGCTGGTATTCGACAAAGCCCTTTCGCAGAGCAATACGACTCACAAGAGTGTTCCGCTGCTGCTTACATCTACGAATCCGGCAACGTTCAACGATTCGATATATCGTACCAAAAGTTTTATAACCGCCTTCAGGCAGGCCGGCTACTCGACTGCCTTCTTCTCAAATCAGGCACGTAACCACTCCTTTATCGATTTTTTTGCTGAAGAAGCCGATTCTACGTGTTTCATACGCGATGACGGACACCACCACAAGGATCTGGAACTCGTGCCGATGCTCCGCGACTTTATCACCTCGCATGGCGGATGTAAGGTGCTTGTAGTGCTTCACACCTACGGATCTCATTTCAATTACAAAGACCGCTTCGATCATGGGCATGCCGTCTTCGGACCTTATGAAAAGGCTGCCGCCAAGCCCGACAACCGCGCCGAACTCGTGAACGCTTATGACAACACTATTGTCATGACAGATGCTGTGCTCGATCAGGTGATCACAATTCTGGAGCAACTGCAATGTCCGTCCGCAATGCTATATCTTAGCGACCATGGCGAAGACATCTTTGATGACCGCCGCGAACGGTTCCTGCACTCCTCTCCCGTGCCGACTTATTATCAGATACATGTGCCGTTGTTGCTTTGGATTTCCCCTCAGCTCGACGCGTATGATCCGTCGCTCTACCGTAATGCCGCAATCGAGCGGCACAGCAACATCGCATCAAACGACATCGTATTTCATACGATAATGAATCTCGCAGGTATTACTTCTATATATAATGACTCTACGCGTTCGGTCGTAAGTCCGTATTATCTCGATCGCCCGCGCGTATATCTTAACGACTACAACGAATCTATACCGCTGAAACATTCCGGTCTGCGCGATTATGACTTTGAACAACTCGACAAAAATCACATTTCATACGAATGATATTTTAGTCAAAGTTTTCCAAAATAATTCACAAATAATTAATAATTAAATAGATATAATTTCCGTAAACAGAAAAAGTTTTCCAAAATAAAAATTTTATATAGAATTATTTGCTGCAATCGTGCAAAATTCGTAGATTTGCACAACCGTTTATACAAAGCATATAATTCTTCAAAAAAATGATACAGACTGTAGTGAAACGCGATGGCCGCGTTGTAGGATACAACGAGGAAAAAATCAAATCGGCCATCCGCAAGGCCATGCTCGCCACGGATCTTGGCGAAGACGAGTCACTGATCGATAAAATATCGTGCCGCATCGGATCGCGCGGCAACGAACGGATGACTGTCGAGGAAATCCAGGACATGGTCGAGCTCGAACTCATGAAGAGTCCGCGCAAGGAAGTGGCCAAACGCTACATAGCCTACCGCGATCAGCGCAGTATCGCGCGCAAGGCAAAGACGCGCGACATGTTTCACGAAATCATTGAGGCAAAAAACAATGACATCACCCGTGAGAACGCCAACATGAACACCGATTCTCCGGCTGGTATGATGATGAAATTCGCTTCGGAAACCACCAAACCTTTCGTTGACGACTATCTCCTTACACAGGAAGCGCGAGATGCCGTACGCCATGGCTATCTCCATATTCATGACAAGGATTACTACCCGACCAAGAGTCTTACGTGTGTGCAACACCCGCTTGACCGCATTCTTCAGTACGGTTTCATTGCCGGTCACGGTGAATCCAGACCGGCCAAACGCATCGAGACAGCCAGTGTCATCGCATGCATCTCGTTGGAGACCGCCCAGAATGAGATGCACGGCGGCCAGGCTATTCCTGCTTTCGACTTCTATCTCGCTCCTTTCGTACGCTCATCGTTTATAGAAGAAATCCAGAATCTTGAGAAACTTTACGGCGAGGATTTTTCCGATCTGTATGATGTGAAGCTGAAAGACTTTGAAAAACGTGATCTCGAAGGGCTCACAGGCCGCGAGCGCGTGCTTGCTCATGCCGTCAACCGTACGGTCTCGCGTGTGCACCAGTCGATGGAAGCTTTCATCCACAATATGAATACGATCCATTCGCGCGGTGGCAACCAGGTCGTGTTCAGTTCAATCAATTACGGCACTGATACCTCAGCCGAAGGACGATGCATTATCCGCGAGCTTCTCAACTCGACATATGAAGGCGTCGGCAATGGTGCCACTGCCATTTTCCCGATTCAGATATGGAAAAAGAAGCGCGGCGTAAGCTATCTGCCGGAAGATCCGAATTACGACCTGTATCAGTTGGCATGCAAAGTGACAGCCCGACGCTTCTTCCCTAACTTCGTCAACCTCGACGCTACTTTCAACCAGCATGAAAAATGGAATGCCGACGATCCCGAACGATACAAATACGAGATCGCGACCATGGGATGCCGTACGCGTGTATTTGAGAACCGTTTCGGCGAAAAAACATCAATCGGCCGAGGCAATCTCAGCTTCACGACTGTCAATATCGTGCGCATAGCCATCGAATGCATGAGCATCCAGGACGAGCAGGAGCGCATAGCCAAATTCTTCAAGGAACTTGACCGTGTGCTGGAAATCGCCGCGCGCCAGCTTTGCGACCGTTTCGATTTCCAGAAAACCGCACTGGTGAAGCAGTTCCCGCTTGTAATGTCAAAATTATGGACCGGCGCCGATTGCCTCAAGTCCACAGATACAGTCGAACCGGTACTCAACCAGGGTACCCTCGGCATCGGATTCATCGGACTTGCCGAATGCCTTGTCGCTCTTACAGGCAAGCACCACGGCGAGTCGGAAGATGCCCAGAAGCTCGGCCTGCGTATTGTGTCACATATGCGCTCGCGTGCCAACGAATTTTCAGAGCGGTACAACCACAACTTCTCCATTTTGGCCACTCCGGCCGAAGGTCTGTCGGGCAAATTCACGGCAAAGGACCGCAAGTCGTTCGGCATCATACCGGGAATCACCGACAAGATTTACTATACAAATTCGAACCACGTGCCGGTCTACTATCATTGCTCGCCGAGACACAAGGCAGAGGTGGAGGCTCCATATCACGAGCTTACCCGCGGCGGCCATATTTTCTATGTTGAGATCGACGGTGACGCCACGCACAATCCGGAAGCCATCGCCAACATTGTCGATCTTATGGACAAGTATAATATCGGCTACTGTTCGGTTAACCATAACCGCAACCGCTGCATGGACTGCGGTTATGAAGACGCGTCGAAAGACCTCCATGAGTGTCCCAAGTGTCATTCGCACAATATCGACCGGTTGCAGCGTATCACCGGCTATCTTGTCGGCACTACCGACCGATGGAACAATGCCAAGCTGGCCGAGCTCAACGACCGTATCGTGCACGAATGATGCAGAATGACACACTGCGCGTAGTCGACATTGTCGAGGGTACATCGGTCGACGGTCCCGGACTACGTACTTCCATATATTTTGCGGGTTGTGAACACCGGTGTCCCGGGTGTCATAACCCGCAGACTTGGGATTTCGAAGCAGGACGCAGCATGACTGTCGCCGAAATTGCCGCTGCCGTCGAGAAAGCCGACTTCAACGTTACATTTACCGGCGGCGATCCTGTCTATCAGGCTCGGCAGCTGATTCCGCTCGCAAAGCTCATCAAGGAAGCCGGGTACACAATATGGCTTTATACCGGTTTCACAATCGAACAGCTCGCCGGAATGGAACACGCACGGGAGCTACTTCAGTATGTAGAAGCTGTGGTCGACGGCCCGTTTGTGGAAGCTTTGCGTGATACAGACCTGATTTTCCGCGGCTCATCCAACCAGCGTATTATCCGGGAACCGTTCGCAGATTCTACCTGCAAGTGCAAAATTAGGCAATAACTTTGAAGAACTCGGCGA